>DAORJS010000155.1:0-6499 GCA_035439185.1 Chitinophagaceae bacterium | reverse complement strand
CCCTTGTCATGGCCAATGCCTGTTTTGATGCGGTGAACAAGATTGGCTTTCCGGAATCATCCATCATTTTATCGCAATGCGCCACATACCTCGCTGCATCACCCAAAAGCAATGCAGCCGTGGCCGCCATCGGTGAAGCCATGTCGTTGGTGAAAAGAACCGGCGACCTGCCCGTGCCCCTGCATATCCGGAATGCGCCTACCAAACTCATGAAGGACCTGGGCTATGGAAAAGAATATGCGTATTCCCATAACTATGAAAATAATTTCTCGCCGCAGGAATACCTGCCGGATGCCATTGCCGGAAAAAAATTATATGATCCCGGAAAAAATGCCAGGGAAGAGGAATTAAGAAAATATCTTCGCCAGCTTTGGAAGGATAAATACAATTACTGAGATGCTGTGGATGCTTAAAAAATTTGAAGACCTGGAGCCGCATGAGCTTTATGCGATTTTACAACTCCGGAACCTCGTATTCGCAGTAGAACAAAACTGTGTGTATCCTGATCTGGATAACCGGGATCAGGCTTCTTTTCACCTGATGTGCTGGTCGGTCCCTGCATCCAAAGATGAACAAGCTTCCTTACTTGCCTATACCAGATTACTTCCACCCGGACTCGCTTATGATGAACCTTCAATTGGACGTGTGGTAACGGCCACTGCTGCCAGAAAAACCGGATTAGGAAGAGAACTGATGAATCGTTCCATTGCGCATATATATACACTATATGGAAAGCAACCCATAAAGATCGGTGCGCAATTATACCTCTTGCAATTTTACCAGTCACTGGGCTTTAAGCAAACCAGTGAAATCTACCTGGAAGACGGGATTGAACATGTAGAAATGCTGCTTTCGTAATATTTCCCGTAGAATCACTTAGTATAAGATGAAGTAAGACCCGCAAAATCAAAAAAAGCGGGGCTTTTACTTTTCATTTGGTTTTTCCTTTGTCTACTTTAGTGGTGAAATCCAATAGAAGAACCGGGGCAACCCGGGAGAAAAACCAGAAATCTGATACCAATGAGAACAAATGCTACCTATGTACGGCTGTCCGTACTCATTTGTCTTTTCACTTTTTTATCCATCCACAGCAAGGCTCAATCATTGCAGTTCGGGAATGGCAAGTTCGAAGTAGGACTTGGCATCGGCCCTTCTTTTTTTCTGGGCGACCTGGGAGGATCTGAAGGAAAGGGCAAGACTTTTATCAAAGATGTGGATGTGCCACTCACCAAGCTGATGAAAGGGATCTATATCAATATATATCCCGTGGAATGGCTTGGCTTCCGGTTAGCCGGTAATATCGGTTATCTGGAAGGAGATGATGCACAGGCGCCGAATAAAGGCGGTGCCGAAAGATTCAGGTTATACCGTAACCTGAAATTCCGTTCTAATTTATGGGATGCGTATGCAGGACTGGAAATATATCCTACTGTTTTTTTAGAACAGTATGACGGACTGCAGGGCAAATTAAGACCCTATGGTTTTATCGGAGTGGGTGCCTTTCATTTCAACCCGCAGGGTGAATATGTGGCTTCCAATGGCTCCAAAACCTGGGTGGATCTGAAACCATTAAAACTGGAAGGCCAGGGAATGAGTGAATATCCCGACCGGAAAGAATATGCACTTACCCAGCTGATGATTCCGATGGGTGGTGGTATTAAATATTATGTAAAGGAAAATTTCTATGTAGGTTTTGAGATCCTGCATCGCAAAACTTTTACAGATTATATTGATGATGTCAGTACCAAGTATATTGATCCCCGTTACTTTGATGCCCACCTGCCTGCCACCCAGGCAGCCCAGGCCAGACAGCTTTCGTACCGGGAAAATTTTTATAACCCCGCCGTGAGCAGGAGGTATATCAATACACAAAGGGGAGATCCTAAAGAAAATGATGCCTATTTCTCCAGCAATCTTCGGTTAGGCTGGAGGTTCGATAGCAACTCCGAAAGTGCCCGTGCCAAAAAGCAATTGAAATGCCCGGTGTATTACTGAGTTCACCATTCAGTCACCCAAATCCGACCCACTATGAACCACAAATCCATTTACAAAAGAACCGCAGCACTGGCCATGGCCACCGGCCTCAGCGCTATGTACTGCCTGCCGGTTTCTGCTGAAGTAAAACCTTTGCCCGTTAAACCGGCACTGACGATACTGACAGAAGAAGAAAAACCGGTGAGTAAAGAAAAGGTTACAAAAGACAAACTGCGCAACATGAAGACCTTTACCAAACTCAATAATGATGCGGTAAAGATCTATCCTGATGCGATTAAAAGAAGTATGCATGTGATTGCCAAAAGCAATGACGCAGCTACCACCGACTTCTATGTATTTGATCTGGAAGGCACCCTGATGAAACATTTTAAAATGGCACCCAGGGATCACCAGAAAATCAATGGACTGAAACGCGGTACCTATATCTACCGGGTATTCAGTGGTGACGAAGAAACAGCAGCCGGAAAATTTGAGATCCGCTGACCCGGATCCTCATTAAAATAACCCGCGAAGCGGCAGGGAGCTTAATAAAATCTGATACCTGGTTGAATAAACCTAATCCGTTCTCTATTGGTACTCTCATTTGTATACAATTTTATTAATTACTCTCTGCACCGCTTACGGGAAACGACGAAAGGAAGACATTAGGATACTAGGATATTATGATATTGGGATATAGAGAGAATGAATGTCTCTGTTAGAATCGGAAACCCAATATCCAAATATCCCAATATCTGAATCTCCCTCTCCCTCAGAGCTCTTTTTATCGCCATAACTAAAACCCCCACAGGATTACCAGGTCCGCATTTTAATGCATTACTGGTAAAAGGCAGGGAAATTGATCCAATCCAAATCCGGTGAAAAAACCAGCATTAACCGTCCTGGCACTGATAGATTTTTTCAATGATTTCCTGCCCCTGTAACGGGTTCTTTATCCCCACTCATCCCCTCCCAATTCCTTTATTAACTTACTGTTACTAACCGGTTTAAAAATATTTACCGGTCATTGGGTTGTTTTGCAAAAACTGTACTATATTAGTTCTGAAATCTTTAACCAGGATACCTGTTCCTAAAACAGGGGCGAATGCCGAAAAGCCAAACGAGTAGGCCCAACCAAAATCAACCAAGCTTTATTATGGACAATTTAGGATTTCACAAATCGAAACTTTATTCTCTGATCCTTGCCGGTGTAGGCCTTATTTCATTGTTGCTCCCCTGGTTTTCTTTAGGTGGCTTCGGCTCCAAGAATGGCTTTGGCAGCTGGGGTTTACTCGTGCTGGTAGGTGTTGGCGTTGTTGCCGCATCCTGTTTCATGGGAGACAAATCCAAAGGTTACGATGACATGGGTAAAAAACTTGCCCTGGGTGGTTTTGGTGCCATGGCAGGTGGTGCAGTGATCTACCTGATCCGCATCCTCACTGTAGGTGGCGGAAAATATGGCGGATACATTAAACTGTCTCCCGGTATTGGCCTCTTCCTCGGACTGGCTGCCGGTGCGATCGGTTTACTGCTCATGCTCGGCATCGTTAAAGTGCCCAAGAGTATCGATGATAAAGTAAAATAAGTATTTCATCTATAGATGTAGAAACCCCGGAGTTCCCGGGGTTTTTTTATTTGTTCACCGCAGAGATGTTTCACCGCAGAGACGCGGAGAACGCAGAGGAAACGCAAAGATTATTCTGACGCCCTAGCTTTAGACAAACATTCTTTCGGTCTTCCGGTCCCGATAGCTATCGGGATTCGGTCTTCCGGACTTTTTCCACACTTCTCTCTATGTGATACACAAATCCCCCTCACCCCAATTCCATCTTCAGAAACTGCGCCGTATAACTTTCCCGGTTCTTCACCAGTTCCTCCGGACTTCCTTCAAAAAGAATTTTGCCGCCACCATCCCCACCCTCGGGGCCGAGGTCAATGATATGATCGGCGACCTTGATTACATCCAGATTATGTTCAATTACTAAAACGGTATTTCCCCGATCCACCAGTTTATTCAATACATCCAGCAGGTGCTGGATATCTTCAAAATGCAATCCCGTGGTGGGTTCATCGAGGATATAAAATGTTTTACCCGTGTCCTTCTTGGATAATTCAGTGGATAATTTCACCCGCTGCGCTTCCCCCCCACTGAGGGTCACGGCCGATTGACCGAGGGTGATATAGCCCAACCCCACTTCTTCCAGCACTTTGATCTTGCGATAGAGATAAGGCACGGGCTGAAAAAATTCAACAGCCTCTTCCACCGTCATCTCCAGTACATCGGCAATGGATTTTCCTTTATACCGGATCTCCAGGGTTTCGCGGTTATATCTTTTGCCATTGCATTTTTCACAATGCACATATACATCGGGCAGGAAATTCATTTCAATCACCCGCATCCCTCCCCCTTCACAGACATCACAGCGGCCGGTTTTTACATTGAAAGAAAATCGACCGGCATTATAGCCCCGGATCTTTGCTTCCGGTATCGATGCAAATAAAGTCCTGATCTCAGTAAAGAATCCGCAATAGGTTGCCGGATTGCTGCGGGGTGTCCGGCCAATCGGCGACTGATCAATCTCAATCACCTTGTCAATATGCTCCAATCCTTTCACAGATTGATAAACCAGTGGATTGGCCTTTGAATCATACGCATGTTTGGACAGAATCGGATACAATGTTTCATTGATCAATGTGGATTTACCACTGCCACTGACCCCGGTCACAGCAATGAATTTTCCCAATGGAAATTTCACATCCACTTTCCGGAGATTATTTCCTCCCGCCCCCTTCAATTCCAGGAATTTTCCATTCCCTTTTCTTCTTTCTTTAGGTACCTGTATCCGGTGATGACCATTCAGGTAACCAGCTGTTAAAGTATCCAGGTTCAGAATCGAAGCCGGATCACCCTGGGCTACAATCCTGCCCCCGTGAAAACCAGCTTTGGGACCGATATCAATCAGGTGATCTGCGGCCAGCATAATGTCTTTATCGTGTTCCACCACCAGCACACTGTTGCCAATATCCCTTAAATTTTTCAAAGCCTCGATCAAGCGGTGGTTATCCCGCTGATGCAAACCAATGGATGGTTCATCGAGGATATAAGTGATGCCCTGTAATTGCGAGCCGATCTGTGTAGCTAATCTGATCCTTTGCGATTCCCCGCCACTTAATGATTTGGAAGGACGAAACAAAGTGAGATAGGTCAATCCCACATCCAATAAAAATTGCAGGCGTTCCCTGATTTCTTTTAATACATCCTTGGCAATGGTCTTTTGTTTGTTCTCCAGCATCAGTTCAATCCCGTCGAACCAGGCCGCCAGGTTGTCTAAATTCATCTGACAGAGCTCGGCGATATTTCTGCCATTCACCCGGAACCAGAGACTTTCTTTTTTCAGTCTTTGTCCATTGCAGGAATGACAGGTAGCCAGTTCCATATACTTCTCCACCCATTCTCTCAGGAAATCGGTACTGTTCGGGGAAATAAACCAGCGCTTGAGCATGGGGATGATCCCTTCGTAACTGCCGGTATATTCAGTGGGTATGGCTCCTTCTTCATCATCAACAGTCAAGGTTGCTGTGATTCCTTTATCACCGTACAATAACAAATCGAGTTGTGTCTTGCTGAGATCTTTAACCGGTTTATCCAGACTGATCTTATGCCTTTTTGAAAATTCAATCACCTGCTGAAATACACTGGCATCCCTTTCTTCACCCAATGGAGCGATCCCGCCTTCTTTAACGGAAAGAGAAGGATCTGGCAGCACCAGGTCCATGCTGATGGTATATACATTACCCAGTCCTTTACAAACCGGACAGGCCCCATAGGGAGAGTTAAAAGAAAAAGCATTGGGAGATGGTTCCTCGTAACTGATACCGGTATCCTCACACATCAGCAGTTTGGAATATTGGACAAACTGTTTCTCTTCCACCTGCAGGAACATCAGGTCCTTTCCCAGTTTTAAGGTTTGTTGTACACTCTGACTGAGTCTGGACTGCAGATCAGCAGTTACCTGCAAACGGTCCACCACCAGTTCAATATCATGAATGGCATAACGGTCCACCTGCATTTTAGGAACCAGGTCCCTGATCTCGCCGTCCACTCTCACTTTCAGAAAACCTTTCTTTCTTAAATCTTCAAAGAGTTCCCGGTAATGGCCTTTTCTTCCGCGGACCATGGGGGCCAGCAGGGCGATTTTTTTTCCTTTGTATTTCTGAAAAATATTGGCGACAATTTCTTCCTCACTCCACTTCACCATTTTCTTTCCGGTGTTATAGGAGTAGGCTTCTCCGATACGGGCATAGAGCAGGCGGACGAAATCATAGATCTCGGTCACGGTACCCACGGTGGAGCGGGGATTTTTATTGGTGGTCTTTTGTTCAATGGAGATAACGGGTGAGAGACCGGTGATCTTATCGACATCCGGTCTTTCCATATCCCCGATAAACTGCCGGGCATAGGCGCCGAATGTTTCCATATAGCGGCGTTGGCCTTCGGCATAAATCGTATCAAAGGCAAGGGAGG
>DAORJS010000154.1:4808-6501 GCA_035439185.1 Chitinophagaceae bacterium | reverse complement strand
AGACCGTTCATGAACAATACGGCGGAGTGGTTCCTGAACTGGCAAGCCGGGCCCACCTGCAGCATATCGTACCGGTTGTGCATGCGGCCTTAGAAAAAGCCGGAACAGGTTTGCAATCTGTGGATGCCATTGCTTTTACCCAGTCGCCGGGATTGATTGGCTCATTACTGGTTGGTGCCCAGTTTGCGAAATCACTGGCACAATCACTGAATAAACCAATGATTGCGGTACACCATATGCAGGCCCATGTACTGGCCAACCTGATTGATGATCCCAAACCTGAATTCCCCTTTTTATGCCTGACTGTAAGTGGCGGACATACCCAAATTGTCTTATGCGAATCGCCGACCCGTATGAAAGTGATTGGGGAAACCATTGATGATGCGGCAGGTGAAGCTTTTGATAAATCAGCCAAATTGCTGGGACTGCCCTATCCGGGAGGCCCTTTAATTGACCGTTATGCCAAAGAAGGGAATCCGGAACGGTTCCGGTTTCCCGAGCCACAGATACCCGGACTGAATTTCAGCTTCAGTGGATTGAAGACATCTATTTTATATTTTCTAAGGAATGCCGGAAAAAGCAATCTGTACAAAGAAGAATTTCTGGCGACTGAGGAAGAGAAATCCGCTTTTATTCAGGAGAACCTGGCCGATATCTGTGCATCTATCCAGCAAAGAATCATCAGCATCCTGCTGAATAAAGTTAAGAAAGCGGCCATTGAAACGGGGATCAGGGATCTTTGTCTGGCCGGTGGCGTATCTGCCAATAGTGGTCTGCGTAAGGCTTTTGAAGAAATGGGAAAAAAAGAAAAGTGGCGAACATTTATACCGGCCTTTCAGTATTGTACGGACAATGCCGGGATGATTGCCATTACCGGTTATTATAAATTTCTGCAAGGGCAGTTTGCCGCCCCCGATATTACGGCCAGTGCCAGGGCTGAATGGTAAACAAATTATGGCCAATACCTATTTTCAATTTAAGCAATTCCTCATCCATCAGGATCGTTGTGCCATGAAGGTGACCACCGATGCCTGCTTATTCGGAGCCTGGGTGGCCCGGCGAATCAAATTAAGCAGGGAGCAGCGGGAATTTGCAGTCGGTGATAAGCTATTAGACATTGGTACCGGAACCGGTTTACTCAGCCTGATGCTGGCACAGGAAAACCATACACTGAATATTGAGGCCATTGAAATTGATGCCAATGCTGCCGGACAGGCTTCAGACAACTTTCAACTATCTCCCTGGAAAGAAAGGACCCTTATTCATCAGGGAGACATCAGGCAAGCTGGCTTTACTCATCAATTCCGGTACATTGTCAGTAACCCGCCTTTCTATGAAAATGATCTGAAGAGTCCGGACCCATTAAAAAATCTGGCCCATCATCAGGAAGGGCTTTTACTGATAGATTTTCCAGATATTATTAAAAAACACCTGGAACCCGGGGGCCAATTTTATCTGTTGTTACCCTTTAAAAGAAAGGAAGAAATTATTGCATTGCTGCATCAGAACGGATTCAGTATTTCAAGCATGGTTCAGATCAAACAATCAATCAATCACCCTTATTTCCGATTGATGCTGGAGGCAAAATATTCAAAAGCAGAAATTGAAATAGCTGAGATTAATGAAATGATTATCAGCAATAAAGAAAATGAATATTCTTCCGAATTTATATCTCTTTTGAAGGAATACTATC
>DAORJS010000154.1:0-4708 GCA_035439185.1 Chitinophagaceae bacterium | reverse complement strand
AATAAAGAAAATGAATATTCTTCCGAATTTATATCTCTTTTGAAGGAATACTATCTCCATCTCTAGAACGAGGCCCCTTTCCAAAATCCCTTCTTTTACCCGCCTATCTTTAAAACACCGCTTCTATATTCCTCTCACGCCCCTCGACTGCTTACTGCTTACTGCCGACTAACTGCTGCCGACTGACTACTGCCGACTGACTAACTCCGACTCTCCACATAATTCCTCAAATACTCATACTCCTCTGTCAGTTCGCCCGACCTGACCATTGTTGCCCTCCTGATAATATCCGACCCATTCCCTACCAGGTCTTCCAACACATGCTTGATGAGCTGTTCCCCAAAGTAGCGACTGGCATCACGAGGCAATTCATTCGGCAGGTTACCTACAGCCATAACATCAATTGACCCCGGGAGATAGGGCGCTGTTTTTTCAAGATTTACTCTGTTGACCCCGTAAACAGGATCTTCAATTGTCTGATCCCCGCAATTAATCGGCACAGAGCCGTTGGCATCATCGGTGATATCGGCGATGGTCTGGATGATAAAATGGTCGGACTGTATATCGCTCTTTTCAAAAAGCCTGGGAACGTTTTTGTCCCAGTAAACCCCATTCATCAGGATATCGGTCTGCGCCGCATAAGGCAGGAACCGGCATGTATAGGCTTCAGGATGCTGATGGAAATTGTCGCGGCTGTAATTACCATTCTCTGTATGTTGATACAAATCGCTTCCTTTCAGCTGAACATAGACCGGGTAAGAAAACCTTCTTTTCAGGTATTCATCAGGCTCCACTTCATGGATGCCCATCAGGTTCATCACTTCCAGAATACCATGTGCCACCCTGCCTGACCCTGTAACAGCAATCTTAACATTGGGCAAACGAAGTCCAAAATAAGTGTGAATCAATTCTCTGAAACTGCGCTGTTTATAAACTCTGTCTAAATTAAATAATCCGGTTCTGTGACCATATGCCATCATCCCATTATGGGCCCCTACAACCCCGGCAAAAAATCCAAAGCCGATGATTCTTTGACCGTCCTCATGCTCCAGACATTCATAATCAATCAGGGTAATTCCCTTTTCAATAATGGACTGGAGGAGCTTTCTGTTATGTGGTTGTTGTTTTTTGGTATGCGAGAAAAAGAGGTAAGTTTTACCAGGAATCAATTGTTGAACCGGTACTTCTTTGATGCCTAAAAGAATATCGCAATCCTCCAGTTCCTCTCTGATCTCCACTCCAGCTAATCGGTACTCACGATCATTAAAGCAACGATCCGGAGAGGATTGTACTACCACCTGAACGCTTGAACTGTTCTTATGTATCCACTTGCATTGGGCCGGGGTCAAAGCCACCCTGTTATCGGCCGGTATCTTACCCTCTCTGATGAGTCCAATCCTTGTCATACAGCGCTTTATCGTTAATGGAAAGCCCCAAAGTTGCCGCTTTCAGCCTTCTTAAACAAACTGATTTCAATCAGAAAGCTGGCATGATAAATGTTGTAACTTTGATTAAATTTTAACCCAGTAAGTATCCCGGTTACAATACTGGATTTGGCGGTTACAAAATAAAAAGGCCCAGGATGCGTCAACCTCTCCCCGCTGCTGTATTAATGCTGGCATTGTTTGCCGGAATTATCTCCTGTTCAAAAGATACGAAAACAGATGACCCTGATACCGGACCTTATGTGCTCAGTTATGGAGATTCGATCCTGTACATGAAGCCAACAGCAGGCGACTATATCGTTCCCCCTACAAAACAAAGGCCGGGTACTTATACCGGATTTCCCGATGGAATAGAAATAGATGAAAACACCGGGGCAATCAATGTCACCAACAGTGAAACCGGTCTTCGTTACCGGATTACCCATACTGCGCCTGATGGCACAAAAACTGAAACCAAGGTCGTATTGTCCGGTATCACTTTTCCCGATAAGTTCTACAATCTTTCTACCGGTGATTCCATTGCCTTTCCGGTTTATAATTCCAGTGTCAGCAGAACATTACCGCTGGCAGGCTCCAGTTTTGACGAAGGAAATATCTGTAATGGGGCTGGCTGCGCAGTAAAAACAACCGACGGAACTATTAACCTCGCACAAACTGTCCGTAATGGTGTTTTTGGCAGTACCCCACGCAATGACAGAAGGGAAACTTTTGAGATCCGCTACAAAATCAATGATGCAAGCGGCAAAAGAGAAAATAAGCTGAAAGTGCTTTTGTATTGGTACGATACAATGGCTGATGTACCCGCTGACCTTTGGGAGACACTCAATTCAAGAACGGCTGACGGAGTCTTCCTTCGGGGTAATGGCGCCAGTTCT
This sequence comes from Chitinophagaceae bacterium, assembly GCA_035439185.1. Lineage (GTDB taxonomy): Bacteria > Bacteroidota > Bacteroidia > Chitinophagales > Chitinophagaceae > JJ008. The sequence goes on along the minus strand of DAORJS010000154.1, from coordinate 2,388 downwards.
GTGGAAGGGATCAGTGCCGTTGCCAAACCCCGCCCCCCCTGTGTGATTGTGATCGGACAGTAAAATCCGCTACAACCGTTATTTTTGATGGGTAATCCCCTTTCATGAGCAAGACAAGCGCTGCGGTCATTTTTCTTTTCGTTTTCCTTTTTAGTTTTTCCCAATCTTCCGGCCCTCGCAGGAATGCTGAAGCATTGCTAAAGGATTACCACAAAGCGGATAAATTATACCAGGATGCTGAAGCAATTTCTTATGCTGCCCGGTACAATGAAGAAAAGGAAGCAACGCTGAATCTATCCTCCCTGCGCCTATTTGAAGCACTGGGAAAAGAATTGGAAACACTGAGCCCCGGTTACGACTCTTTGCTTTTTCATTGCCAGATCAAAACAGCTATCCTTTATCATTATTTTGACAGTATCAGTCTTGCGAGAAGCTGGTACCTGAAAGGAATCAATCTGCAGCGGAAAACCAAGTCCATACCAGACAGTTTTACTTTCAGCCCGCTGATATACCTGGGTGGTATTTTGTATACAGAAAGTAAATTTGACTCTGCCAGGATGCTCTATCGGCAGGCAGAAAAAATATCAGCATCGAGTCCGGTGCGTCTTGCTGAAACAGAAAGGCTGATGAATACACTGGGAGCCCTGTATTTTGAATCAGGCAATTATAGTGAGGCCAGTCATTATTTTACCAAGGCCATCCAAACCATGCAATTGACAGGGGAAAGCGGGAGATCCATGATGGCGAATTACAAGATCAATCTGGCTGCCACCTATACTAAACTGGAAGAATTTGAAAAAGCAGGGAAAATCTATGAAGAACTGTTAAAAGATACCCTGCATCTGAATGATATCCTGCATAATACCGCCAATATCCGTTTCCGGACGGGGAAGCCGGATGAAGCCTTGCAATTACTTCGACGGGTTCATTATGCTAACCGGACGATTATCCGATTATATAACGATATCAGCCAGGTATTCATTGGCTTGAAAAAAGAGGATTCAGCCTTGTATTACCTGCAACTTGCAGTGGCCGAAAATAACAAATGGAATAAGTCTCAAAAAAACCTTCAATATGGATTAACACTCCGGTACCTGGGAGATCTGCATCTAAAAGAAAATGCATATGATAAGGCCCTGGCCAGTTATCAACTGGCTATTAACCAGTTTACGCCAGGGTTTGACAATGAGGATCCTGCCAGTAATCCGGTTTCCTTCTCGGGTATTTTTTCCTATATCAACCTGTTTAACACCCTTTGTTATAAAGCAGAAGCCTTTGCGCGTATTTACCATGAGGACAACCGGACTGAAACTCTGAACGCTGCTTTTGCTGCCTATCAGTCTGCCTTCCGGCTGGCGGAATATGTAGAACAAACCTATAACTCTGATGAAGCCAGGCTCTTTATCGGAAAAATAAAACACGATGTTCATAACCGGCCCATTGACATCGGTATTCAGTTATTTAAGCTCACTAAAAACAAAGAATTCCTGGAACAGGTTTATTTATTCGATCAGCGGAACAAAGCATCTGTTCTTGCGCTGAATAATACGCTCCAGCAAATCAATGAATCAAGTGCTGGAAAAGATCCCCTGTTTATCCGGAGAGCTTCCATACAATCATCTATCACCCGTTTATCATTAAGGTCAGAATCAATACGGGACAGCAGCACCCTCAACTCACTGGCAATATCCATCCGTGATCTGGAAATTGAATTGGGCAAAGTGAATGAGGAAATCAATGCAGATCCGCTTAAACGACAGGCACTGGCAGCCGAAAGAATTCCTTCCGTGAATCAGTTGCACCGGAAACTGGATAACAGCACCGCTATTCTCTCCTATCATCTTTCAGAGAATGATTTACTGATACTGATTATTACGGCCGGAAAATTTGATTTCCGCATTGAGCCAATCAATAAACAGTTTTATGATGAAATTGAGCAATTGAAAACAGCCCTGCACCAGCATTCCGGCGAACAACGGTATAGCGGCAATGCTGCAGCAGGCAGACTCTGGAAATTACTGATCAGTCCTGCAGAAGCTCACCTGGCTCAGATCAAACGCCTCATTATTATTCCTGATGATGAACTCCATTACCTACCGTTTGAAGTGCTACAAGATGATCGTCGCCGGTACCTGATAGAAAAATATGCGATCCAGTACCAGTATTCCACCGCCTTACTTGGCAACCAGACTGGTAATATCCGAACCCAGTCCCTGGTTTCATTCGCCCCTTTTTCAACAAGAGGTTATACCGATTCAAACAGTACCCTCAGCCGGCTTCCGGCTTCGGCAGAGGAAATCAGCAACCTGAATGGGCTTGCATTACTGGATGATAAGGCTACCCGGGAAAATTTTTTACAGTTTGCCAATCACAACCGGATCATTCACC
>DAORJS010000153.1:0-6506 GCA_035439185.1 Chitinophagaceae bacterium | reverse complement strand
AAAGCGGAAAAAGGATATCATCATACCTGGAAGGCGGGCCAGGCAAAGTACCCGGCTTTTCTGGATGATTATGCCTATCTGATTGAAGCCTTGATGCAGTTGCAGGAAATCACCGGGAACCGGGACTGGCTGGTTCAGGCAAGGGAGCTGGCCCATTTTGTACAGGAGCATTTCAGGGAGGAAGGCACGGGTTTCTTTTTTTATACGCCGGACTGGCAGGAAGATGTGATCCTGCGGAAGAAGGAAGTGTATGACGGGGCAACGCCATCGGGTAATGCCGTGATGGCCTTGAACCTTTACCGGCTGGGAATCCTTTTTAATCTACCGGAATGGAAGGAGCAATCGGCCCAAATGCTGGCGGCATTGGGGAATGCGATTACCCGGTATCCGACCTCTTTCGGATGCTGGGCCTGTTTGTTGCAGGAACAGATCAGCGGTACTAATGAGCTGGCCCTGGTGGGGGAGGGAGTTGAAAAAATATTACATGACGTTTTAAATGAATATATCCCGCACCGGGTTTTAATGGCTTCGGAGCAGGCCGTAGATGAATATCCCCTGCTGGCTGCAAGAACAACTGTTAGCGGGGTTTCTTTGTACCGCTGTAGTAATTACACTTGTCAGCTCCCCGTATTTTCTGCAAAAGAGCTTATATCGCTGATAAACAGGGACAAAAAAGCATAATTAATTTTTAGTTAATACAATAAAACAAGGTTGGCTTCCGTTAGAAAATTTACCCTGAAAAATACGCTTTGACCGAAAAAAATAAATGATAACCTTGTGATAGCAAATAACCCAAAACATTATATTTGCCCAATACCCCTTAAGTGTATGAAAATGAAAAACCTTTATTACACCCTGACCGCCGTGGCATGCATGGCTCTGTTTGCCAGTTGCGGAATCCTGGGTAAGAAAAACGGAAAAGGGAAAGGCGGCAGCCTTCCTAATGATGGCCAGGTTCATGGCGTGGCTCCGGGTGGCAAGTACACCCTTCCCAAGCCTCCTGGTATGGTGTATGTACCGCAGGGTACATTCCACATGGGACCCAGTGATGAGGATCCTGCTTACGCGTTCAGTGCGCGGAACAGGTCTGTCTCCATCAGTGGATTCTGGATGGATGCTACCGAAATTACCAACAACGAGTATCGTCAGTTTGTACAATGGGTCCGTGACTCCGTTGTCGCCCGCAAGATGGGGTATGTAAAAGCCGGTGCTGATGGAAACGAGTATGTTGACTGGGCCAAGATGAAGACCATGAAGTGGAGTGATCCCAAGGTTATGGAGCAGCTCAGCAGCACGGATATCATCCTGCCTCCCGATGACAGGATCTTTGGAAAAAAAGAAATTGACGCTTCTAAAATAATTTTCCATTCAGAAATACACGACCTGAAGGAGAATGCCAAAAGAGAGAATGCCGGCAAACCCCGTTCTAAATTTATCATTAAGAAAGATGTGGCCGTATATCCTGATACCCTTTGCTGGATCAGGGACTTCTCTTACTCTTACAACGAGCCCATGACCAAAAGATATTTCTCACACCCTTCCTTCGGTAACTATCCGGTGGTTGGTGTAAGCTGGAAGCAGGCTACTGCCTTCTGCGAGTGGAGAACACATTATCTGAATGCATACCTCGATTCTAAGAAAAGAGCCCAGGAATCTGATTTCCGTCTCCCGACTGAGGCACAATGGGAATATGCTTCCCGTGGTGGCCGTTCACAATCCATGTTCCCCTGGGGTAACTATTATCTCCGTAACAAGAAGGGATGTCTGATGGCCAACTTCAAACCCGGCCGCGGTAACTATCCTGAGGATGGCGGATTCTATACGGTTCGTGCCGATGCTTACTGGCCGAATGATTATGGTCTGTATTGCATGAGTGGTAACGTAGCCGAGTGGACTTCTTCCATCTACTACGAAGGCCGCAACAATTTCCAGCATGATATGAACCCTGATGTTCGCTGGAATGCCAAAGATGATGATCCTCCGCTGATGAAGCGTAAGATTATCCGTGGCGGCAGCTGGAAAGATGTAGGTTACTACCTGCAGACCGGTACCAGCACTTACGAGTACCAGGATTCTGCCAAATCTTATGTAGGATTCCGTTGTGTGATTGACTTACCGGCAGCTCCCACAAAAGGCCGCAAATAAGAAATTGACCAGCTTGTAAAATAAAAGTACTGAGAGGACAGTTAATAACCTGTCCTCTCCTTTTCTCACATTATCATATCAAAAAAACCTCTTAAAAAAATCCAATTATGGCAGCAGCAATTCCATCTAAGGTTAGTAAATGGGTAGATGTAGGCGTATCATTCGGTGCAGCACTCGTTATCTGGGGAGCCCTTCGTAAGATCACACACGCAGCAGATGCAGACTTATGGCTCTGGATCGGTCTGACCACTGAAGCGATCATCTTCGCATTATACGGTATCCTTTATATCATCTATCCTCCGGTTAAAGATGCTTCACATGATGAAGAGCAGTTCTCTATTGCCGGTGCAAAAACAAGAGCAGCCTTTGGTTCAATGGATAAAATGCTGTCTGAAGCAGATATTACACCTGATACCATGAAACGTCTGGGTGAAGGTTTCAAACAACTGAACACCACAGTAGGTGGCATGAACAGCCTGGGTGATACCATTGCCGCTACCAGTGACTTCACTACCAAAACAAGGGAAGTAACCGGTCAGCTTGATAAAGTAAAAGATGCTTATACCAATGCTGCAGCTTCTGTAGGAGCATTCAATAATGCCACTGAAGGAGCCAAGCAGTTCCATGAGCAGGTACAGGTACTGACTAAGAATCTTTCTTCTCTCAATACGATTTATGAACTGGAACTGCAGGAGAGCAATAACCACCTGAAGGCACTGAATGCTTTCTACGGACAATTGTCTGAGACCTCCAAATCCATGCTGGCCAGTGCAGATGATGCCAAGAAAGTACAGGCACAGATCGGAGACCTGGCTAATAACCTGGGCCGCCTGAACAATATCTATGGCAATATGCTTACCGCTATGCAGGGTCGCAGCTAAGTGTCCGGCACCTGCAAAGGTGCCAGATGCCTTAACTAACTAGAAAGAAGAACAGTCATCATTTCTAAATCCAATAAACGCACATAGTTCATGTCTTTACCAAAGGAACCACGGCAGAAGATGATCAACATTATGTACCTGGTGCTGACAGCCCTGTTGGCACTCAACGTATCATCTGAGATCCTCAATGCCTTTAAAACCGTAAACCGGAGCCTGGAGAATACCAATACGACGGTGAACGCTTCCACCCAGCAGATTTTAAAGTCGCTGGATCAGAAGAGAACCGAGCCGCAGACCATGGAAAGGGCTACCAAATGGTTTCCCAAAGCCCAGCAGGCAGCAGATATTTCCAAAAAGCTTTTCGATTATATCGAGGGACTAAAAGGAAGGATCATTACCCTGGCTGGTGGAGCTCCCGGAACTGATAAAGCTTTCAAAGAAGATAATCTGGATATTGTTACCAAGATGATGGTGAAAGAACAGGAGGGAAAGAAACTGAAATCCATGCTGGAACAGTATTCAAAAGATATCAAAGCGATTGATCCGGAACTGGACAGCGCTTTCAAGAATGAAACATTTGTAGATTTCACCAATCCTCCCGGCCGTGATGGCAAAACCAAGGAATGGGATTATGCCTATTTCCACATGGTTCCTACGGTTGCGGGTCTGACCATCCTGAGCAAATTCCAGAACGATATCAAGACTGCCGAAAACAAGATTGTGGCCGAATGTCACAAGAAAGTTGGGGAAGTAAAAGTGATCTTCGATTCTTATTCTGCTATTGTAGGTCAGAGCTCTAAATACCTGATGCCCGGCCAGGAACTGGAAATCACAGCTGGTGTGGGTGCTTACAGTAAAACGGCTGCGCCCAGCATTTCAATCAATGGATCAGGAGTTAGCCTCGGTCCCGATGGTTTTGCTTCTTACAAAACCCAGGCAGGTGGTGTAGGTAATCACAGTATCCCTGTACGGATCGCTTATTTTAATCAGGTAACCGGTCAGCAGGAATCAAAAGAAGTAAATATCGAGTACACGGTAGGTTCACCCAGTGGTGCTTCTGTAGCCCTTGAGGAAATGAACGTACTTTATATCGGTTGGAATAATAAGATCAGGGTAGCTGCCGGAACCGGTGATGAAAAGATCCAGGTATCCATCGCAGGTGGTGGCGGAAGCTTACAGAAAACCGGCCCTGGTTCTTATATCGCAACAGTAACCAGTCCTACCAATGATTGTAAAATCAATGTTACAGCTGATGGTAAAACTTCCAGCTTTAATTACAGGGTAAGAAATATTCCTGACCCTGTGGCGACTGTAGGTGGTGTGGCCAGTAACGAAAATATGGCTGCAGGCCAGTTCCGTAACCAACCTGGGGTATCTGCATATATTAAAGATTTTCCGCTGGATATCAAATATTCTGTAACAAGTTTCACCATTACAATGGATGACGAAAATGGAGATATCAAGGAAGCCAGCTGCCAAGGCAATACTTGGTGCCCTGCAGCGTTAAACATTGTGAGAAGTGCAGCTCCCGGAAGAATGGTTACCATTGATAATATCAGAGCCGTTGGCCCCGATGGTAAGAATAGGAAGATTCCTGGTCTGGTGTACTACATCAAATAAGCAAACTTTTGAAAATGAAACATATTCTTGTAAAGACCTGTTTGTCATTCACGCTGATCGCCTTGCTGGCTGTATGTGCTGATGCACAGCGTGGTGGCAGAAGAAGGCCGCCCGCCGGGGGTAATAATCCTGCTGATACTACAAAGCCCAATGTGCAGCAGAATAATAACCAGCCACCGGTTAATTATAACCCTACTGCGAATATCCCGATCATTTATGATACGGCTTCTGCAGCTACAGATATCAAAAAGTCCTTACGGAATGAGAACGCTTTTGATAAATCAAGTTTGACCCAACGAACCCCACTTCCCTACGAGCATTTGAGGTGGGATGATGCCCTTTTTGCGGAAAAAGTATGGAGGGAACTTGACCTGCGTGAGAAGATGAACAAAGTATTCCAGTATGAGGCTGAAGATGATAATGGAAGCCAGGTATTCATGAATATCCTTTTGAAAGCTGTTGCATCTGGTGAAGTAACTGCCTTCGATGATGAGCGTTTTACAACACCATTGACGGTTAATGACATTCAGATGAAAACAGCTGGTTCTTTGGATACTGTTGCCCAGACAAATATTAACGACCCGACATTGATAGATAAGTATATTGTTACGAGGACCAGTTTCGATCCTAAAAGTGTAATGAAAATACGTATCAAGGAAGAGTGGGTCTTTGACAGAGAATCAAGTCGTATGTTTTGCCGGATTCTGGGTATATGCCCCCTAAAGATCCAGTATGCCCCCAATGGCAAGGAAAGAGGGGTAACCCCAATGTTCTGGATCTATTACCCCGATATCCGGTCAGTCCTGACCCGCTACGAGGTATATAATCCCAAAAACATGGGCCAAAGCCGGATGACCTGGGAAGAGCTTTTCGAAAGCCGGATGTTCAGCAGCTATGTGATAAAATCAACCATGGATAATCCCGGTAATAAAAATATCAGGGCTTATATCAAGGATCCGATCCTGGCCCTGCTGGAAGGCGACAATATCAAAGAAAAGATGTTCAATTTCGAACAGGACCTCTGGTCTTACTGAGTTTTACTTCATTGTTTAAACATTATAAAAGTCCCGCAAAAAGCGGGACTTTTTTTGTCATTTTATTGGGGAATTAATTTAAAAAAACTTTCAAAAATCGTAAATCTCCTATAGGAAAGTCGGATTTTAGTTGTAATTTAGCCTCGGTTTTTCATAGGATATTGGATTTTAAAAACGGGGCTGGATTTCTATCCGGGCCCCATTTTTTTTTGCACCACCCCCATCCCCTAAAGGGGAGAAAGAAGCCGAGCTTTAGCGAAGGCGGGTGGTCCCATCCCCGCCCCCCAGTCCACTAAAGGGGGAGAAGACAGTCGGCAGTCAAGAGTGAGCAGCCTTCAGTTTTAAGTTTTCGGTCTATTATTATTAATATAGTTTAATTGTGGGTTAGATCTATAACAGGTTAGAGGGACCTCCCCCTAGCCCCCTCCAAAGGAGGGGGAATCCTACACATGGTTGGTTGGCATAACAGAGGAGTTTTATTTCAAAAAATCGTTACTGTTTTTTTTAAGAATTATCGGTGAGTAATTAATTGACCAGCGATTCTGTTATCGTTGTACAGGGAAAGGATCTTTCTCCCCTCTCCTTAGGAAAGGGGAATAAGGGGGGAGGTCTTCTTACATAAAATGCCGTTTCAGCATTTTCGCGCGGCTGATGCCGATGAGTTTGCCGATGGCGATTTCGCCTTCTTCCTGCAGGATGAGTTCCCGGATTTTTTTGACGGATTTGTATTCTTTCAGCAAGGTTTCAATAGTAGAGCGGCCAATGCCCTTGATATCATCCAACTCATTTTTGAAGGTACCCTTGCTTCTTTTCTGTCGGTGAAAGG
>DAORJS010000152.1:3511-6527 GCA_035439185.1 Chitinophagaceae bacterium | reverse complement strand
GGCCTGGCTATGTACGATAATGTTTTTGAGTTGTTCCTGACAGATCCTGAACAGGGTAATCTGCATTCCGTAATCCAGCAAATCGGTTTCCAGATCATGGGTGAACCGGATATTGAGTTTGGTTGTAAAACAGAAATCATCCACCAGTTGCTGTACGCTCCTGATCAGGCCAATTTCCTGTAAACTGGGTGTAACCAGTTCTTTAGATAATTTTCTGATTTCATCAATCGCCATCATGAGGTAGCTTACGCTTTTTTCCTTGATCAGCATTTCCTCATTAGTTCCAGGCGTCAGCATATCCACAAAAAGCTTGGTGGTGGACAATATCTGATTGACATTATCATGCAACTCGTGACCGATCCTGGTTCTTTCTTTTTCCTGCACACGAATCGCTGTTTCCGAAACTGCTTTCTGGAGATTCATTTTTTCCTGAATCAGTTCATTTTCCAGCTTCTTCATTTCGGTAATATCATGGAGGGATCCGATCATACGGATGGGAAGTCCGTTTTCGTACACTACAAACCCTTTATCCAGCATATTTTTATAGGTACCGTCAGCACATTTAAACCTGTATTCCTCTTCCCATGATTGACGGCCCGCATCGGTAACTTCTTTTACCCGGTCGCTGACCCGGTTCCGGTCTTCAGGATGAATCCTCCGCAACCACCAGGAAAGACCGCGGGTTTCTTCCTGCGGATAGCCAATCATATCCATGAGGGCATCATTACGGAAAATATAACCGGTCTGCATATCCCATTCCCAGATGGAGTCGGAGGCTGCTCTTGTCATCAGCAAGAGCCGTTCATTGGTTTCTCTCAGTTGTTTTTCAATAGTGTACTTTTCAATCATATTCACCGCCTGACCGCCCAGCATTTTTTTACCTCCTGACCCTTCAAAGGGGAAAATGGAGATATGAAAAACAAATTGTGTTCCATCCACCCAATTCATTTTCTCGATCAGGGAGATGGGTACACCGGTTGTTAAAACCCGTGAATGTTTTTCGAATAAGGCGGCAAAAACCTGTGTGGGTACCAGCTCTTTGGTGTTTTTTCCTTCTGCTGACACCGGATCAATCTGAAAATGCTCATAAAAGGCCTTGCTGGCCACCACCAGGTTGGCATCTTCATCCACCACCCAGGCAAGGTTGGGGCTATTATACATAAAATCAATGAACAGCTTTTCCCTTTGCTGCAATTGTTCTGTCAGCTTTTGTTCATGCGTGATATCCCTGATACTGGAAACTATGGCGCAAACCTTCTTTTTTTCATCATCCAGTAAAGGCTGAGACCTGAAATGGAACTGTCTGATTTCTCCATTTAACAGACAGACTTTCATTTCGCCTTCACATAACCTGCCGCTTGCAGCTGTTTTCATGAAAGTGGTATCATCGAAATGCAGTTTATTACCGTTTGAATCAGTTATTTTCCATTCTGTATTCCACTTATTCCTGATATCACTGATTTCATATATTTTTTCGAGTGTGGTTCCGAATATTTCAGCGGTCCGCTGACTGGCAGAAATGATATCTCCATTGGTTTCCTGTAACAATACGCCTTCATTCAGTCCCTCGATCACATGCTGGTAATGCCGGGCTCCCAGTGCTGCAAATTTCCGTTGCCTTTTGCTTTCGGGGAGTTTGAAACCGGCACATAAAAAATGCTGATTATTATCGTACTGATCATTAAAGGGGATGACCTGCCATTTCATGGGTTGATAATGGCCATTCTTCAGATAAAGTTCGGTTGAACCGGTTACACCTTTGAGACGGCAATGGTTGAGTACATTCCTGAAATTCTCCTGATTAACCGGGTGGATCAGGTTAATAAAATCAACTGACTTCCCCCTTGGATTATCCAGCTGGAAGGTCTGAATCATCCGGGCATTGGCATTGAGCAGGTATCCTTCTTCATTTATAATAGAAAGATACAGGCGCTCCTGCTGATCATAGTTCTTTAAAAAGTTTTTAAACTCCGTCCAGTTTGTCCTCATATGGTGGAAAATTAAAAAAGCCTGACTGATGCTATCAAACCACTAAGGATGAAATAACGCCGTAATCATTTGACTTATCCAAAAAATGTGATGCCCCCAGCTTAAGACAAAGCTGTCTGTAATAAGAATCCGCATGATTGGTAATCATGATGATCTCACAATCGGGTCTGTGTTCTCTGAAAATTTTCAACAGTTCAATACCGTTTTTGCCCGGGAGATTGATATCCAGCAATACCACCTGGTGTTCTTCTGCGAAAAACAAGGTTTTTGCTTCTTCAAAATCCGAAGCAATATTGATGCCCCTGATCCCATCCACATCTTCCAGTAACCCTATCAGCCGCTTAACAAAATTCAGGTTATCATCTACAATAAGTATGAGCTTCCCTGCTTTCATAGTAAGAATTTGAGTACAAAAAAAGGAAAAAGAGATTGGCGGATAAATAGAACAGCTTATACAATTAATGTACTATCCTGCCAGCAGCGATGTCGTTGAATAACTACAATTGGATATATCTGTCTGCTAAACAATCCCGTTGCTGATGGCATAAGTGATCAGGTCCGCATTGTTTTTCATATCCATTTTCATGAGTATTCTGGTGCGGTAGGTGCTCACGGTATTCGGGCTCACTTCCAGGAGAAGGGCAATATCAGAACCAGATTGCCCGCGTACGAGTCCCATCAATACTTCCTGTTCCCTTTCACTCAGCAATTCATGGGGCATCAATCCTGCCTGCTTGCGAAGATTATCGGTCAGTTTTTCCGCTATTACCGGTTGTATATACCGTCGCCCGGAAAGGATGATTTTGACGGCGTTTAATAATTCATCAGTGGCCGCGTCTTTATTGAGATAACCGGCAGCCCCCATACTGAGCACTTTCACGGCATAATGTTCTTCCGGAAAAATGCTGACAATGAGGATCGGCTGAGCCGGTTTTTGTTTTCTGATAGCTCGTAAAGCTTCCAGTCCGCCACCGCCCGGCATAGAGATATCCGAAATGATGATATCCCATTCCTCTTCCAAAGCCAT
>DAORJS010000152.1:0-3411 GCA_035439185.1 Chitinophagaceae bacterium | reverse complement strand
CGCCCGGCATAGAGATATCCGAAATGATGATATCCCATTCCTCTTCCAAAGCCATCCGGATCAGTTCAATAGTTTCCGGCGCCTCTCCGATATGCGGAAAAGCAAGACCTTCCGTAAGAATTTGCCTGATTCCACGGCGAACTACAGCATGATCATCGGCAATAAGTACTCGGAGCATGGAATTGGTTTAAGAACCGATCGGATGAATGGTCATTCATTTTAAAAGATGCCTGTAAATCTTTTAAAAAAATATGTAAACGGTTGTAAGGGTGGGAATTAATTGTTTGTAGTTATTCAACTACTAGGGGTAAACCTTTAATCAGATTAGTCTTTTTTCCAGGGCATAACGGGTGATATCTGCATTGTTTTTCAAATTTGTCTTTTCAAGTATTCTTGCCCGGTAGGTACTTACGGTGGTGGCACTAAGTGACAGTTGGTCAGCGATTTCGGTAATGGATTTACCGGCTGCCAGCATTTTCAAGACATCGAATTCCCGGTTACTGAGCAGTTCATGTGGCTCCAGTTTTTTATCAGCATCCAGCGCACCAACCAGTTTTTCAGCGATCCCGGGGGTAATAAATTTCCGGCCGTTCTGAAGCGTTCTGATAGCGGAAATCAGCTCCTGATGAACAGCGTCCTTGGAAAGATATCCGGATGCGCCTGCCCTGAAAACCCTGACTGCATACTGGTCTTCGGGATGCATACTCATAATCAATACAGGAAGCGATGGTTTGATCTCTTTAATTTGCTGTAATGCTTCCAATCCACTCCTGCCCGGCATACTGATGTCGCATATAACAATATCCCAGCGGTCTCTGATCACCAGGTTGACGAGCGATTCCACATCCCCCACTTCCCCGATCTCAGCCGACGGAAATTCTTCCAGTATCAGCTGCTTTAAGCCCTTCCTGACAATAGCATGGTCATCTGCAATAAGTACTTTCAGCATGTTTATAGTTTACATGTCCTGTAAAGGTATTGAAACCTTTACCCTTGTGCCTTTTCCAGGACTGCTTTGAATATCATAATCTCCCTTAATAATAGCAATTCTTTCCTTCATCCCTAATATACCTAATGTTTTCTTTTTTTCAATATCCCCGGTTAAAAAACCCTGCCCATTATCCAGTACTTCCATCAGCAAGCGTTGATTTTCCAGTTTAAGCGAAACCTGAATCAGGGAAGCATTTGCATGTCTGGCCACATTTGTCAGGCTTTCCTGGAATACACGGAACAGCGTAATGGCCAGTTTACCGGGGAGTGCCACTTCCTGTTGTTCAATATTCGTTTCTATGACAAGCCCGGTTCTTTTCATGAATTCCTGGGCATGCCACTCAATGGCTGCAGGTAAACCCAGGTCATCCAGCAGGCTGGGCCGGAGTTCAGAGGAAATTCTCCGGACCGATTTCACTGTATTATCCACCATCTCCAGCAAATCATCGAGTTTCTCCCTGATTTCCGGCTTGTCTGTATCCAGTTTTTTACTCAACCAGGATATATCCATTTTCAGTACCGTGAGTTGCTGCCCCAGTTCATCATGGATTTCCCTGGCAATACCGGTTCTCTCATCCTCCCGTACGTTCTGAAGATAGATATTCAATTCTTTTAACTGATTGTAATAATGCTGTAATTCCTTTTCTGCTTTGATCCTTTCGGATAAATCACGGATAACGGATAAATAACGCCCATCCGGCAATTGCTGTGACCGGACTTCGGTGGTAACGAAGCTGCCGTCTTTTTTCCGCATTTGCCATTGTCTGAAGCTGGAGCTTCCTTTTGACTCAAGTTCTAACTGAAAAGGGGTGAACCTGTTTTCCTCCATCGTCAGCATGTCCTGCATCTTCATGGCGAGTAATTCTTCTTTGGAATAACCCAGCAGGGAGATGGCACCGGAATTCACATCCACCAGTTGCCCCCCGTTTTCAAAAAGCAATATGGCATCAGCTGCCTGTTCAACCAGTGTTCTGTATTTTATTTCATTTCTGGCCAGTTCTGATTCTGCATTTTTTCTTTCCGTGATATCGATGGTCACTCCCAATACGCTGACAATTTCACCTGCTGCATTCCGGAAAGGAACGATACTCACTTCACACCATCTGTTCTTTCCTTTCAGTGTATTCATTTGAAACTCCATCCTGCTTTTCTCACCTTCCGCGGCTCTGCTGACCAGATCCGCTGCCTTTTCCCGATAAGGTATTGCCAGTACCTGAAGTATGCTTTTCCCCAGTATATCCTCATATTTATCAGCCTCGATCATTTCCAAACCGGCCCTGTTAATATCCAATAAATGACAATCCCGGTCCATCAGTTTGATACATTCCGGATTGGTGTCCAGAATGGTACGAAGCCTGTTTTCGCTTTCGATGATTTTTTTCTGCACCTGATAAATAGGTGTCATGTCAACCATCGAACCGATCATCCGGAATGCTTTCCCTTGTTCGTTTCGCATGATGTATCCCCTGTCCAGTACATTGAGATAGGAACCATCTGCTTTCCGGTATTGGTATTCATCGCGCCATGAGGAATCTTTTCCTTCAATCGCTGACATGAACAAACGGTAAACCCTTTCTCTTTCATCGGGATGTATATGTTCAAACCAGTCATCCAGTGTCACCAGTTCTTTGTATTTTTTATAACCTAATAACTGATAATAATTATCATTCCACCAGAGACTCTTGTCTTCCAGGTTCAGGTCCCATACCATATCGCTGGTGGCTTTGGACAGAATCTGAAACCTTGCATTGGTTTTCAGAATGCTTTCCTCCGCCTTTTTCTTTTCGGTTATATCGGTAGTACTTATAAATGCGCCGGTGACCTGCCCGGTTTCATCACGTACGGGACTATAAGTTACCCGTCTCCAGTGTGGAAGGCCCTGTACATCCACGGTGAATTCATATTCCACCCTTTCCCCCCTGAAAACCCTTTCATAATTCTCACGGATGAAAGGCTTCCGGTGTTCGGGGAATATATCCAGAATATATGTGCCTTCTTTGACATCCTGGTTCCAGATTTCTTTCATATTTCTCTGAGCAGACTGATTGATCAGGGTAACTTTCAACTGATGATCTATTACATAAAAATCATCGGCACTGCTCGACAGAATATGCCGGATTTTTATTTCGGAATTCCGGAGATCCTGTTCTGCTTTTTTCCGGTGCGTGATATCTCTGATAAAAGCGCAGAAAAAGGAATTTTCTTTCCGGTGCACCGGTACAATTGACATTTCAATGGGAAACTCCTGACCATCTGTTTTCATTGCCGTTAATTCCAGTAAACGGTTCAATACGCGGCCTTCACCGGTTTCGAGATAGCGTTTTAATCCTTTCCGGTGAGCCTCTCTGTAATTTTCAGGAATGATCGTATCGGTAAGAGACTGACCCAATACCTGATCCGCCTTCCAGCCAAAAATGGTTT
>DAORJS010000151.1:0-6565 GCA_035439185.1 Chitinophagaceae bacterium | reverse complement strand
CGGGTATACCTCCTACCCTGCTGGCAATCACCGGCAGTCCGCAACACAAAGCTTCACCGATTACACAGGGTGAGTTTTCGATATGACTGAAGAGCAGGAGGCAATCGGCCTGCTGCATGGCTTTGGCCACTTCTTCATAGGCAATTTCACCGGTAAATTCTATGCTTCCCGGAATTGCAGCAATCCTGGCAGCAAATTCACGGATCGCAGGTTCACGGTCACCCACCATTTGCAGTGTAACCTCAGGAAATTCTTTTTGCATGGCTGCAAAAGCCCGTAGTATCCCTTCAGTATTTTTCAACGGCACCATATTGGAAACATGGATAAAGCGGAAATTGTCTTCTTGCTTTTCTCTGAAATTGAAAAAACGGGTGTCCGCCACATTGGGTATCACTTTGTATTCTTTCTGAATCACCAGCTGATTAACGCCTGCCGCCAGAAAACGGCTGACTGAAATAAAGGCAGCTGCTTTTGCAAATATTTTCCTGGTAAAATAACGGAACAACGGACTGCGCAACCGGTACCGGTCCTCAGCCACTTCATTATAGATGCCCCAGTGTTCAGTTACCATAAACGGGATTCCGAATTTCTTTTGCAGCCAAAGGGCAGCAATACCGGCCTTCATTGGGATATGCACATGAACCAGGTCCGGCTTCCCATGCTCCCTTATATAATCCCGCAGCAGTTTTTTGTACAGGTTTAACCAGCGGTAATGGGCCAGGAGCTTCCCAAAGACTGAATCGCTTTTATAATAATAAACCAGTTGCTCGGTCAATCCATTTTCCTGTTTCCATTCCTGTTCAAATCCGGATTCAGGCCTTTGGGTTACAGGAGCCAGATGCATGACATGAATATCACAATAAATAGCTGCCGCTCTTGCATGCCGCTGGATAAAATCCCCGCTAAAAGGATCCGTTTTACCGGGATACCAGCTGCAAAGCCATAAAATTTTCCTTCTGGTCATCAGGCAATAAAAATAGACTTTGGCGGGCTGTGAACAAAATCAGGAAGAAAGGGTTGTTGGATAGTATTTCTTCAACCTACATTTGACAATGGCATTTTTGAAAAGAACAAAGCTGAAACAGGAGGAAAACACTGGTTTCAGTAATAACAGTACCAGTACCGGAGGACGCTTTATCAACCGGGATGGGAAACCCAATGTAATCAAAAGAGGGGTTGGACTGCTGGACCGGTACAGCTGGTATCATACTTTACTGGAAATGAAAAGGAGCAAATTTCTCCTGATCCTGCTTTCCATTTATATCGGTGTCAACCTTGTTTTCGCCGGTATTTATTACCTGATCGGTATTGACCACCTGGCGGGTATCAACAGTGGTTCTGCCCTGAAAAATTTTTCTGAAGTATTCTTCTTCAGTGCCCAGACTTTTACCACCGTGGGGTATGGCAGGATCAGTCCGGTTGGTTTTGCCGCCAGTACGGTCTCCACTTTTGAAGCCTTCCTGGGATTACTGGGTTTTGCCATTGCTACCGGACTGTTCTACGGCCGTTTTTCAAGGCCCCAGGCCTTTCTTCGCTTTAGCGACAAAGCGCTGATCGCACCTTTCAGAAACGGAACGGCACTGATGTTCCGGCTGGTATCCTATAAAAACAATGCACTCTCAGAAGTAGAAGTAAAAGTAACCATGGCCATTACAACGGAGGAAAACGGGAAACTCACTGATCAGTTTTTTAACCTTCCCCTGCAATTGGCCAAAATTGACGGACTGGCATTGAGCTGGACCCTGGTTCATCCGATTACTGAAGACAGTCCCTTTATTGGGATGTCAGCAGAAGATATCCGGAATACTGATATAGAAATCATGGTGTTTGTGAAAGCATTTGACACCATATTCTCCAATACAGTAGTCAGCCGGACTTCCTATATCAGCAGTGAAATAGTCTGGGGTGCCAAATTCAGAATGATGTATGAACCTACCCCTGACAAAAAGAAAACGGTGCTGCATATAAATCAACTTAATGAGATTGACAAGGTGGAGATTCCGGCGGTAATAGAAGCAATGGCTATCGGATAACCGGAACCAGTTTCAGAAAATCTTTCCGGTTCAGGTAATAAAACAGAATCAGATATATCAGCGGAAGAAAACTGAATACTTTGAGAATAAGTAGCCCGCTGTACAATCCTCCCAGGTAAAAAGCCGCCAGCATCAAGAATCCGGCCAGCAATTCCCTGTCACTGATGGCACAGCAGACTTTAAAAAAATAGGTATTTACCTCTTTATACACCAGCTTCAGCGGGGTGGTAATATGATAGCCATCGGTAATCACGATGCGGGGATTATTCTGGTCCACGGAAATCAGGATCGGTTCCGTGGTGTCCAATGGAAATATCTGCCTGCCATTCACCACCGCCCTGATCTTCAGAAAACTGAGCAGGACCTGGTTTCTGCGCTGGATTACTATGTTAAAAACGGATGCGATAAAAAATTGAAGGATTATTTCAATGCCCTGATGATCTCTATAAATTCTGCTGCAACCAGGGAAGCCCCTCCTACCAGTCCGCCATCCACATCCGGAGAGGCAAACAGTTCCTTTGCATTCGCCGCTTTCACACTTCCTCCATACAGGATGGGCACTTCATTGGCCACAGTTGCTCCATACTGGTCAGCCAGTACAGAACGTAAATACTGGTGCATTTCTTGTGCCTGGGCGGTGCTGGCTGTTTTCCCGGTACCGATGGCCCAGATGGGTTCGTAAGCAATGATCAGGGTGCTTATTTTTTCTGCAGGCAGGTGAAATAGGGATTCTTTTAACTGAGTGGCCACATATTCATTTTGTGTACCGGCTTCCCTGACTGCAAGGGGCTCTCCGCAGCAAAATACCGGGGTGATAAAATGATCAAGGCAGGCATTCACTTTTGCTGCCAGGATACTGTTGGTTTCTCCGTTGTATTCCCTTCTTTCGCTATGCCCTACAATACAGTAATTGATATTCATGGAATGCAGCATCTCGGCAGATACCTCACCGGTAAAAGCTCCGCTCTTCTGATGATGACAATTTTGCGCAGCGGCTGCAAAATGGGAACTGAACTCTTCTTCCACTTCACTCCGGGTCATCAGCAGGTAAGGAAATGGAACAGCAAAAAGGGCATATTGATGTTCCTGCAAATGAAGTCCTGCTTTCAGAATTTCATCCAGCAGTTTTTCTCCCTGTTGAAAAGTAAGGTTCATCTTCCAGTTAGCTGCTGCAATTTGTTTTCTCATATCAACTATAAAATTTTAGATTTTATCCTTCGCGGAGGGAATGACCGGTGAGTTTGATAAATACATCTTCCAGGTTTGCCATCTTCATTTCCTTGGGTCTTTCAAAACCGGTGGCGATCAGTTCATCAATCAGTTTATCCGGCGCATCCATGGCAATGATCTTTCCTGAATCTATAATAGCCACCCGGTCACAGAGATATTCAGCTTCATCCATATAATGCGTGGTGATGATGACTGTGGTGCCTTTGTCCCGGATCTGCCTGACCAGTTCCCAGAGGCTGCGTCTGGCCTGCGGATCCAGACCGGTAGTGGGTTCGTCCAGGAAAATAATCCTGGGCTGATTGATCAGTGTAGTGGCCACAGAGAATCTTTGTTTCTGGCCACCGCTGAGTTCTTTCACTTTGGATTTTGCTTTTTCCCGCAGATTCACCATGTCCAGAAGTTCCATCGGATCCACATCACGGTTATAAAGACCGGAAAATAATTCGATCAGCTGAAGAAGGTTCAATCCGGGATAATACCCGCTGGTTTGCAATTGCACCCCGATGATCTTTTTGATTTCATGGGGTTCTTTATCCAGACAAAGTCCGTCCACTGAAACAATTCCGCTGGTTTTGGGACGTAATGTCTCGATTATTTCCAGGGTGGTGGATTTACCTGCCCCGTTCGGTCCCAGTAAACCGAATATCTCTCCTTCTTTTACTTCAAAGGAGATTCCTTTAACTGCCTGGAAATGGCCATAATTCTTGACAAGGTCTTTAACAGATATGATCGTCTTGCTCATTTGTAAAATTAAGTATTCAAACAGGATTCCAGTTCTTCCATCATCAGTTTACTGCCGATAAACATGGGGGTACGCTGGTGCAGTTCTGTGGGTTCAATATCCAGTATTCTGATCTTTCCATTGGTTGCTTTACCACCCGCCACGCTGACCAGAAAGGCAAAAGGATTGCATTCATAGAGGAGCCTTAATTTGCCTTTAGGCTTATCGGTGGTACCGGGGTACATAAAAATTCCACCACGGATCAGATTGCGGTGAACATCCGATACCATACTCCCGATATAACGCTGGGTATAGGGTCCGCCGTTGGTTTTGTCTTTACGCTGACAGATTTCAATATATTTCCGGACCCCTTCTTCATACTGGAAAAAATTCCCATGATTCACAGAATACATTTTTCCGGATTCAGGGCAACGGATATCCGGATGGCTGAGGGTCCATTCCCCAATGGAGGGATCCAGCGTAAAACCATTAACCCCTCTCCGGGTAGCATAGACAAGCATCGTAGACGATCCATACACCACATACCCTGCAGCGATTTGCTGATTACCCGGTTGCAAAAAATCTTCCGCTTTTACCACGGTACCGATCGGGGTTACTCTTTTATACACGGAAAAAATTGTGCCGATTGAAACGTTTACATCGATATTGCTGGATCCATCCAGCGGATCAAAAAGGCAAACATATTTGGAACGAACACTTTTTGCATCATCAAAAGCCACAAAATCATCCAGCTCTTCGCTGGCAATACCGGCACAGGCGATTCCATGTTTTAACACACCAGTGAACTGATCATTGGCATAAACATCCAGTTTTTTCACTTCCTCCCCCTGTACGTTGATCGTGCCGACATCCCCCAGGATATCCACTAATCCGGCTTTATTCACTTCTACATTGATTCTTTTCGCGGCAAGGCCGATATTCCGCAGCAGGTGTGATAATTCCCCGGTGGCATGGGGGATATCCCGGAGCTGCTGAATGGTAAATTCATCGAGTGTCTGAATCTTCCGGTTTACATCCATAATGGCAGTATTAAGCCCGACAAAAGTACGGGATTGCAGCTTGCAATCAGGTTGATAAATTGGCCGGAATATTCCGACATTTGCAGCCATTATTCCGGTACTTTATCAAACGGAAATACGGGTATGAAAGTATTCAAATTCGGAGGTGCTTCGGTTAATACGGTTGAAAGAATCCAGAACCTGGCCCATATCCTGCGACCTTACAGCGGTGAAAAGATCATGGTCATCATCTCGGCCATGGGGAAAACCACCAATGCCCTGGAAAAAGTGGCAGCCGCTTTTTTTGCCGGAAAAAAAGAAGAAGCATTGGCTTTATTTGAACAGGTAAAACAACAGCACCTGACTACTGCCAAATACCTGCTGGTAACAGGTTACCTCGCCTGCGAAAGACAGTTACGTGATTTTTTTACTGAAGCAGAATGGCTGCTCCATGATCAACCGGTCAGGGAATATGATTATTATTATGATCAATTGGTCAGCACCGGTGAACTTTTTTCAACGGCAATTGTCAGTGCCTGTCTGACAGAAGCCGGTATCCCCAATCAATGGGTGGATGTAAGAGATATTTTCAGAACAGATGATGATTTCCGGGATGCGGAGATCGATTGGGACTTCACATCAGCCAGAGTGAAAGAGGATATTCTTCCTCTGTTTAATACCAACAATATTGTTCTGACCCAGGGATTTATCGGCTCCACTGATGAAAATGAAAGTACCACTCTGGGACGGGAAGGCAGTGATTATTCGGCAGCTGTTTTTGCGAATATGCTGGATGCTGAAAGTCAGACCATCTGGAAGGATGTGGTGAGTGTAATGAATGCGGACCCCAAGCAATTTCCGGATGCGGTCTCCATTCCTGAGCTGAATTACAATGAGGTAATAGAGATGGCCTATTACGGTGCCCAGATTATTCACCCGAAAACCATAAAACCCCTGCAGAATAAGGATATACCCCTGCTGGTTAAAAGTTTTATTGATCCCTCCCTGCCTGGAACTGTGATCCATAACAAAGCAGTTCCTCATCTCCCGCCGATCATTGTACTCAAGGAACAACAGGTATTACTGGAAATGCGGTCCAGGGATTTTTCATTTATCGGAGAACATCTGGTCGGGCAATTGTATCATCTCTTCGAAAAATGGCATCTTAAACCCAACCTGACACAGAATGGCGCCATCAGTTTTCTATGTGTGCTGGATGATAAGCAGGAGAAGATTGGCAAACTCGCACAGGAAGCCGCTCAGCTGGCAGATGTGCAATTGAAAAAGGATTTATCACTTCTTACGATCCGGCACTATAATCAGTCCGTTGTGGATCAGCTGACAAAAGGAAAACAAATATTACTCCGGCAACAAACTCCGGAAACCATCCAGTTATTATTGGCATAGGCGAATGGATATCCTGTTTATCTTAAAAAGTATCCGGTTTACAAATAACGGTCAGTCGGCAACTGTTTTGTAACTTAGAAGTGATATGCAGCCAGTCTGGAAACTACAATGATCCGGAAAATGAAATACCTGCTCCTGTTGTCCCTGTTCAGCTT
>DAORJS010000150.1:4570-6610 GCA_035439185.1 Chitinophagaceae bacterium | reverse complement strand
TGGGGGGTGGATTTCAGTAATCTGCGGAACAGCGGCAAATCCCTGCTAACCTATGGTTATGAAAGCCGCAAACTGAATGACTGGACCATGAAATTCAGATGGAATATCAGCCGGTCCATGTTATTCAACCTGAATGCAAAGAAGGGATCCAATGCATTATTAACCCCGCAGTTTGCCAACCGGAATTTTGAACTGGAGATTTACAGCGCTGAACCCCTGTTCACTTTGATCAGTGGTACCAAATTCAGGGTCGTAACCGGTTATCGGTTTGATACCAAGAAAAATCTGCCTCTGTATGGCGGAGAAAAATCAGTATCGCATTCCATCAACCTGGAATCCAAATACAATATCCTGCAAAACAGTTCAGTCAGCGGAAAATTTACGCTCAACAGTATCCGCTATAATTATCCTGCCAATACTACTGTGAGTTATATTATGCTGGATGGTTTATTACCGGGAAAGAATTACCTCTGGAACCTCAGCTTCTCCAAGCGGCTGATGAATAACCTGGAACTCAGCTTTAATTATGACGGCAGAAAAGCCGGCGCTGCCAGAACTGTTCATTTGGGCAGAGCTGGAATCACTGCACTTTTTTAATCGCAGCCCCGGGTTGTATGAGAAGAAAAATGCGGCAACTACATACTGAGTGATAAGGAAAACGATCCCTGCTTATCAACTTTTTAACCTGTCAACTTTCCAACTTAACTATACATTAAACCGGAAATGCATCACATCCCCATCCTTCACCACATATTCTTTTCCTTCAATCCGGAGTTTGCCGGCTTCACGACAAGCAGCTTCTGAACCGTAATGTATAAAGTCATCATATCCGATCACTTCTGCTTTGATAAATCCTTTTTCAAAATCGGTATGAATCACACTGGCGGCCTGTGGGGCTTTCCAGCCTTCGTGAATGGTCCAGGCACGGACTTCCTGTACACCAGCGGTGAAATAAGTAAACAGTTTCAGCAAGCGGTAAGCGGAGTGGATCAGCCGGTCAAGGGCCGGTTCAGTCATTTTATATTCTTCCATGAACAGTTGCTTATCATCCGCATTGTCCATTTCAGAGATCTGTGCTTCAATGGAATTGTTCATGATGATTACTTCTGCATCTTCGCTGGCGACAGCTGCTTTCAGCGCATCAGAGAATTTATTACCGGTATGCATGCTGGCTTCATCAACATTGGCAACATAGAGTACGGGTTTATCAGTCAGCAGGAAAAGATCAGCAATGGCTGATTTCTCATCCTTGCTCAGTCCGAGTTCACGGATACTCTTTCCTTTTTCAAGATGGGCTTTGCATTGCTGCAGGATTTCCAGTTCGGCTTTGAGTTTGGGGTCTGATTTAGCCAGTTTTTCTGATTTCTGGATTTTTCTCTCCACAGCATCCAGGTCTTTTAACTGCAGTTCGGTATCAATGATTTCTTTATCACCCACCGGGTTGATGGCGCCTTCATCACGAAGAATATTTTCATCTTCAAAACAACGGATCACATGAATAATGGCATCCACTTCCCGGATATTGGCCAGGAATTTATTACCTAAACCCTCGCCTTTACTGGCCCCTCTTACCAATCCGGCAATATCCACGATTTCAATTTGTGTAGGCACGGTCCGGTTAGGCAGTACCAGCTCCGCCAGTTTGGTCAAACGCGGATCGGGTACATCCACCAATCCCACATTAGGATCAATGGTACAGAAGCGGTAATTGCTGGCCTGTGCCTTGGCACTATTGCTCACTGCATTGAATAAGGTTGATTTGCCCACATTTGGAAGTCCTACGATGCCTGCCTGTAATGCCATGTTTTAATATTTAGTCCGAAAGTCGGATAGTCAGAAAGTCCGAAAGTCCGGAAGTCCGAAAGTCCACCCCCATCCCCTTGCGCAGCATCCTGCGGAAAAGGGGAGAAGAGATATCCGAAAGTCCTGAAGTAATTTCGATTTTATGCCCCGCCTTGCGAAGCAATATCCCAATATCCTAATATCCCAATACCCAATACCCAATACCCAATACCCAATACCCAATACCCAATACCCAAT
>DAORJS010000150.1:0-4470 GCA_035439185.1 Chitinophagaceae bacterium | reverse complement strand
CCCAATACCCAATACCCAATACCCAATACCCAATACCCAATACCCAATACCCAATCTTCTCTCCTTTTTTTCGAGGCGCGAAGATACGAAAAAACCGGCTGGTATTCGGTCTGAAACTCCTTAACTTCAGAGCTGGAATCTGAAACTTAAGACTCTAAACATCATTCCTTTATGGCATTAAGCAGGATATGGTCAGCCTTTATCATTATCGCCTTACTGGTGGCAGGTGGGCGTTTTATTTTTCAGGACAGCCGGGATGATATTTTCGGCCGGATGGTGTCTGGCACAGCCAAGGATGAATTCAAATATTTTTATGCCGGGGATTCCACCCAGGCTGATGCAGCCAAAGGGCTTGAATCAGCCATGAAGCCATTTGGTTATAAGCGGCAGGAAAAAGCGGATGAGGATACCCGTTATATTATTTCCGATAACCCCATGGCCAATGAACCGGGGAGTCCGGAGCGGGGGATACAGGCACAGTTTCCGGCAGCCCGTATCGTGAACAGCGAATATATCCTGGGCCGCAAACAAAAGCCAATTGACGGGGTCATTGCCACCTGTAAAGCGGCGGTGGAAATCTGTATCGGACTCATTGGTATCATGGCTTTGTTCATGGGTTTTTTAAGTATTGCTGAAAAAGCAGGAGGGATTCGCTTTTTGTCAAGAATTGTATGGCCATTCTTTTCCAAACTATTTCCTGATATTCCCAAAAACCATCCGGCCAATGGGCATATCATGATGAACTTCAGTGCCAATATGCTGGGGCTTGATAATGCGGCCACACCTTTTGGGATCAAGGCCATGGAGAGTTTGCAGGAACTCAATCCGGATAAAACAAGGGCCAGTAATGCACAGATCATGTTTCTTTGTCTGCATGCTGCAGGTCTTGCGCTTATTCCAACAGCAGTGATTGCTGTCCGGGCCAGTACAACCGCTGTAATTGATGGAAAAATTCTCAAAGCTGCCAATCCCACTGATATATTTCTCCCCAGTTTAATCGCCACATTTGTGGCTACCCTGGCGGCCATGTTTATTGTTTCGTGGAAACAAAAGATCAATATTTTTCAAAAAGCCATTCTCACCTGGGTGTTGGGTATTTCTGCGGTGCTGGCTGGTCTGGTCTGGTTCATTACTTCATTGAACACGGTTGGGGTCAATATTTTTTCCGAGCAATTAAGCACCGGTCTGATCCTGCTGATTTTCTTATTGATTGTATTGGGAGGGATCTATAAAAAAATAAATGTTTTTGATGCTTTTATTGAAGGAGCAAAAGGCGGTTTTGAAGTCGCGATCAGGATCATACCTTATCTCGTTGGAATGCTGGTCGCGATCAGTCTGCTACGCACCAGCGGAACCTTTGATGTAATCATTGATGGCATTAAAAATATGTTTGCTGCCTTGGGTACGGATACACAGTTTGTAGATGGTTTGCCCACCGCTCTGGTAAAACCAATGAGCGGGAGCGGAGCCCGGGGAATGATGGTGGATACCATGCGTAGTTTTGGACCCGACAGTTTTGCCGGCCGACTCGCCTGTATCCTGCAGGGCAGCAGCGATACCACTTTTTATGTAGTGGCCGTTTATTACGGAGCCGTTTCGGTTAAGAATACCCGTTATACAATCGGGACGATGTTACTGGCTGATCTGGTGGGGATTATTACCTCGATAGTGCTGGCGTATTTGTTCTTTGGGTAATAAATAAGTGCAAAGCCCGGTCAATCCAGGCATTTTATTGGTAACTGAAGATGATACCGGGATTGATTCATCCGGTAAGTCTTGTTTACGGGCTGATCGTGATTGATATATTGATTGATTATTTTAAAAATCGATCTGTTTGCCCATACGGGCTTATTGGTTTTGATTACCGGAGAGGCCATTCTTTGAATAAACTTCACTGATCATTTCAGGAATAAAAAAATCCCTCCGGATAAGGAGGGATTTTTTTATTCCTGAATACTTGCTTTTAGTAATTGATAAACGTGGACAATGTTCTTACCGTAGCAGCAGTAACCTGTGTTGCCCGGTATCCACCGCGGAAGACCAGTGTATAACTTCTCTTCGCCCTGGGTGTCAGCACCGCTATGATATCTGAGGGAACACCAGTAGAACTGTAATTCTGGAGATTCACACCGGATCCTGCCTGGCGTACATAAAATGTATCAGTGACATCCGAAACATAAGGCATAAACCCGGTCACCTGACTTACCGGCACATTGGAGAAGATATTTGTGTTGAGTTTCTTCGAGAAAATATCAACAGCAGGTGCGGCCGTGGGACTGTAAACAAAATTTCCAAAACGCAGCCTGGCGGTATTATCAGTCGGAATAACGATATCTGTTTGTACGGTCCTTTGCTGAGGTGCCGTGGTGGTATCATACACGAAAACCGTATAACTCTTTCCGGCCTGGAAGTCATTGGCAAATGACAAAGGAACCTGTGTAGTGGCGGTAAGCGTATCCCTGATCAGGAAGGACTTAAAACCGCCATCAGTTACAAAACCGGGTCCGGTTAACGGGAAAACGGTGCCCTGCGTGACAGAACCTCCATTAACGGCCGCATTGTTGACATAAATGTAGTTCCGGGCAGCATTAACCATCGCCATATAAACCTGTATCGTGGTTTTATCAGACTGTGTTTTCTGTCCATTGATTACACCATCTGCTTTCTTAACACAGGCAGTCTGTGTCAGGCCAATGATTACTGCCCCAACCAGCGTATATTTTATGAGTATTGATTTCATCTTTATCTCTTTTTACTGTTTTGGTAATTAGGGTTGAGAGAACCACTGTTCCTTGGTATGGTAATTCAGCGCACTGGCTCCGATCCTGTTCAGTTCGTTCAGGTTCCATACATATTCGGAATTAAACCTGGGACGAAGACGATAGATCAGACGTCCGCCGTTATTGGCATACAAATCTGATCCGGAAGGAGGTGCAAAATCACGATACACCTGCTGTCCGGTAATCGGATCCAGGTCTGTATAGTGGTATCTTCTCATATCCGTCCAGGTTTCAAATGTACCATGGATATACAGGGCAATGTATTTCTGTAACATGATATGCGTAAGGGTCAGGTTCGCTGCAGCGGGAACAACCAGCGGATTAGCCGTAAATGCATCACGGATGGCAGGTGTCAGTAACTCTCCTGAAGGCACATTGGTACTGTAAGTGCTGATCAGCATATCAAAGTTCAGTTCAATCCCTTTTTTATAAGCAGCTAATGCCCCGGGTTTGTCTCCTTTTCTGAACAATGCCTCCGCCTTCATGAACTGGATTTCTGAGGCTGTAATAACCGGGAATTCAGAATTGTTGCGGAAAAGGAATCGGCAGTTGGCATCACTGGAAGGAGCCGTATTGTTTACACCTGCCGCCTGACTGATACCCCAGAAACTTTCCGGGCGATCATTGGCTGTGATTACAGTTTGTCCTTTATTCGGGGCCAGTCCTTTGAAAGTGCCATTTGTATTCTTACGAAGCAGATAGATCGCACGGGGATCAACCACACCGGGGAAGGCATTATTCAAACCACTCATCAGGTTTGAAATATACGCAGATTGACGGATCGCAGTTTCAGTGGCAACACCGGTGCTGGCCAGGTTACCGCGTAAAGGTCCGAAGAAATTGCTATTACCACTGATGCCGGTAGCTGCAAATTTTACCATGGCATTATCGGTATTGCTGGTCATCGCCAGATCGCTGTAATAAACAGCCGAGTCTGCATAATTGGTCAGGTAATTCGACTTGTTTGTCAGATGCTGGAAGGAGCGGGCTAAAATTCCATAAACAAATTTCTTCCATTTATTCAGATCACCGCCATACATATATGCATCAGCCGTGGAAAGTGTAGGATCAGCTGAAGCACTGTTCAGATAAGCCAGTGATTGATGACAGAGATTTCTGACATAAGCATACACGTCTTCCTGTGTGCCATAGCTGAATGTAAGAGCACCTGTGTTGAATGCCTCATCTGTTTTGATGATTTCACCATGATAGTCAGAAAGGAGGAGCCAGCTCCAGGCAAAAATAGCTTTGCCGATACCGACATAGTCTTTCTTGCCTTCCTCATCGGCCCATTTGATCATGTTATTACAGTTCTGGCCGATATCATAAAAATGAATCCGCCACATGGAAGCTGCATTGTCCGTACCGGGGCGGTTCCCCATCTGATCCCATTCTCCACCGGAATTACAAAACAGGAAGTATTGAACAAATTTGCCCACAAAGCGGATATCATTCAGGGGGCCGTGACCGGCACTGTTACCTGCCATACAGGATATAATCCCCGGCAGCAGTTTGTCAACCGGCACCCTAACATCGGCATTCGGGTTGGCATAAGCCTCGTCGATTTTCTTTGTACAACTGCTGATGCCTGCAATGAGCAGAGAGGCAGCTGTAAAACTTATTATTATTTTTTTCATTGCTGAATATTTTTGGTTCATCTGTTTAAGAATTAAAAACCGGCACGGATACC
>DAORJS010000149.1:0-6622 GCA_035439185.1 Chitinophagaceae bacterium | reverse complement strand
GATCTGACGATTACTCCATTTAAACCGGCCGGACAACCCGATCAGGACCTGATAGCAAGTGGTGCATTACTCAAAGAAGTAATCACAGCGATCAGGGATGCACGAAATAAGGCTCAACTGAAACCAAAGGACAGCATACAATTACATATACAAACAGAACAGCAGGGCAATTATGAGGCCATTGGATCCATCCTCGCAAAACAGGTGAATGCCTCCGCCATACATTATACTAATTCTGCAGTTCCGAACTGTATCAACCTGGTAGTACAAAAAGATAAATTTTACCTGGAAAGTTCTGTGGTCCTGGATACTGCTTCTCAAAAAGAACAGTTACTGAAAGACCTGGACTACCTGAAAGGATTCCTGGTATCAGTGGAAAAGAAACTGGGCAATGAAAAGTTTGTCCAGAATGCCAAAGCTGAAGTAGTGGATGCTGAAAAGAAGAAAAAGGCAGATGCAGAGGATAAGATCCGGGCCATTGAGGAAAGTCTGCGGTCTCTTTGATCGGTTTAAAATCCCTGAAAAGGTTTGAAGCTTTCACAAAAATCGTTCTTTGATGGGATGTCATGCCGGACCCAGGATCCAGTCCGGGGCAAGCATTGATCTCCAAAGGAGTCCTATGGACCGGCATCTAATGAGAGGATTCTAATAAAAGATACCGGGTCAAGCCCGGTATGACGTCAACGATTTTTGAGAAAGCTTCAGGTAAACTCTCAAAAGACTGTCTTAATTTCATAGCCAATGAAACTGCCTGCCTCCTATACTACAAAGAGATACCTGCAATTTGAACTGGCGGGTGCCGGTATCATTTTGATATTACTGATTATTATGCTTACCCGGGCATATATCAGTTTTCACTGGTTAAAAGAGACCTGCTGGCTTGGGGCAGCCTTACTATTGGTGGTTCCGGAACTAACCAGGGACAAACCACTGATGAAATATCCAGCCTGGCTGCTGCATCCGGCAACCCCGATGCTTTGTTGCCTTTATCTTTTTCTCTACCATTTTTTTATTTGCTATTTCCGGCTCCGTTATATCAACTTCGATTGGATATTAAATGCCACCGTGGCAGTTCTTTTTGCCATTTCGCTTCTGCAGAGAGCGGTTGAGAACGGGATACAATGGAAAACATTTAGCTGGAAGAATCTGTTACGTTTTCCCCATTGGCCATTTACCATTGGTGCATTGCTTTGTATGCTGGCGCCGTTTTTTAAAATGACCCGTTTTTATTCACTCCGGAGTAATTATGGAATGCAGTTTGGATACAACGCTTATGATGGCTGGGGTTATAATAACTGGGGCTATAATTATTATTCGGTACGAATCGCGATCAAAGGTTATTATGCCTACTGGGGTCACCTGGCCTGTATCCTGCTGGCCTTTGTCCTGATCCTTCATATTGTAAGGGTTTGCGGAGATAAATCCTATCCGCTTATTCCCAGTTTCATGAAAATAGCAGTCCCCGCCGCCCTGGCCTGGTGGATTTTTGGCGCAAAGGGATATCAGTCACTGAAAAGCTTTGGCAATATCCTTTTCATTCCCGGCATATTGATGATGTTGATCTCAGTATTTTTCCCCAAGGAATTAGAAAAATGGACCAAACAAAAAGATTTAATTAAATAATCATGCGCTCAGTTATACAACTGTCCAGCGAACTGCTACTTTATAATCCCCTTCCAGTGTAAATCCCTCGTTAAGAAAGCGCATACTGAGTTCCCTGCTAAAAGTTTCACCTGCAAATGGCGGGGTTTCCAGCAATAATTCGTCAGTTGAAATTTCACTGATCTCATCTGCTGCAAAAAAAAGCAGCCCGTCTCCAATTATCATAATGGCTCCTCCAATCCCTATAATTGTCAACGCAAGCGGCAAACCCACTGCCGGAATAAATAAAGTAACCAATGAGCCATAAGCGATGATTTTACCAATGAGCCGGAGAATTCCCCCTACTTTTTCTGTTACTTCTTTATTAGAAAAAAGGTCTTTCTCTATTATAAATACCGAAGCAGCAAAACTTGCGGGGAACAGAGTTCCGGTTGAATCTGCAATACTGAAACTAAAGAGATTACCGGCTGCTCCCAGGGCTTTTGAATCATCTTTTTTAAACTTCCCGGAGAAGAAATTATTCGCTTCCTGCAACTCACCACTGCTGCTCAGCACAAAAGCGGAGATACTGATTTCATCTTTCCGGACATCGTTTGGCTCCTTACAGGTAATGGACTCAACAGCGAATTGTAAGGCAGTACCGGCTACGGCCTGTCTGGGTTGAATGGTTTTCGTTTTTAATGTTGATTGGATATTTTTCCTCGTTACCGGCTTTTTAAATTTTTTCAATATCCGCCTCTGTAAATTTCATTGGTTCCGGTACTGGTATCGTATCAACCTGACTGGCCACCGCTTTTTTGCTATGCAAATCCACGGCTGCCAGCGTACTATATTTTTGTTGACGGGCTGCCGGGGTTGCAGTTATTGCAGCCTTCATCTTTTCCAAAAATTTTTCCTTTTTCTTCTTCGGAAGTATCGTGAATAAATCAACAATCGCATACTCCAGACTTTCTTTCCCGGCAGGCAGGGGGAATTGTCCGGGGTTACTTAAATGGGCTGCGGCTTTCTCAACAGAGAGGCTGATGGTGTCAGACAGTCTTTTTCTGGCAAATTGAACTTTGGAATGAATGGCTTGAACTGGCATAACAGGTTTATTTGTGGTTAATGTTGAGGAAAAGTAGATCGGATTATAATAAGTACCTATACCACAAACTGGTGTTTTTTTAATCTGTAAACCCACACCGGGAAATGATTCATTTTCTTTTTCGTTTCATCCTGTACTCCAACAGCATAGAAAAAATTACTTTCAAAAAAATGATCCGGAAATCTATGGAATCAACATTTTATAGCATCAGAGTGGTTATTTTCAATCAAAATCAACGTATGAAAAAGAATATCCTGATCCTCTCCTCTTGTATGACAGCTGTATTTACCATCATCCTGCTTTGTTCCGGCACCTCTAAAGAGTCCCGCTATGATGGCGGTGGAAATGATCTGGTTCAGGAATTGTATGATCAGGCAGTGAAGCAAAATAATGATCTGCAGGACCTGCAGGAAAGCATCGGTAAATTCTACAAGAAAAAAAATGAAGCCCTGGAAAAGTACAATAGCTATACGAATTATAATACCCGCTACTATTCAGATGCCCGGCAGAAGATGGAACAAATCACTGATTCAGTCAGTAAAAAGAAAGCCATTGCATTAATCAGCAACAGTGAAAAAAATTACAGGAATAGCCTGAGCGACTGGCAAAACAGGATCAATATGATGAATGCAAAGGAAAGAGAATTAACCAACCTGCATTCATTGTTACAGATCATGGTATCTGAAACCATGATTGTCAAATACCAGTCCGGCAATTTCCCCGACAATACCCGTTACAAGGAAGCTGCTGCTGAAATCGAATCCATTATCAGCCGGTTAAAAACGCTGACCAGCCAGTGATTATTGGGGCTTTGGTATTCGGTCCAGTAATTTTTGCAGGGCCTGGTTAAATGCTTCGGGTTGTTCCAGCATGGGATAATGTCCGCTCCCTTTAATGGTTTCAATCGCAAATCCTTTCTTACAATATTTATTCAGGGAATCGGCATTCACCGGATATACATCGCTATTGAGCAGGAATAAGGGGAATCGCAACGACTGCATGGCTGTCTGTTGCTGCTGGGTAAATAAACTGTTTTCCCTGAGCACTTTTACGGCAATCTCCGGTTTCGTTTTCAGGATATCATTCAATACCCTTTTCCGGATACTTGAATCAGTAGCCGGCTGGAATAATTCTCCTGCCATCATATTATTGACAATACTGTCATAGCTATTGTACATGAGTTCAAAGAAAGCTTCCAGTTCCAGCTTTTGTGCTTCACTAACTGTTGCTGCCGGCTGGTGCAGGTTATCAATCCCAATAATCCCTGCGAGATCAACGGGATATTTTTTGGCATAGTCAAGGATCAGGTCGCCGGACATGGAATGACCAATCAATACCAGTTTTTTTAATCCCAGCTGATCCACCAGTGCCTTAACATCAGCCGTGTAATTTCCAAAGTGCCAGTCGCTGCCCAGTTTGTTTGCAGAGAGACCAAAACCGGGAAGGTCTACAGTCAGCACCCGGTAACGCGGACTAAAAAATTTAACCTGTTGATCCCAATAAGTCTGATTAATACACCAGCCATGAATAAACAACAGACAGGTATCCGCTTTCCCGGTGCTGGTATATGCCATCGGGCTATCACCCTTCATGGTTGTGCCGGCCCTCTCCTCTTTGTTCCCACAGGCGGATAGAAAAGTACTCAGTATGAATATTGAAATAAAGCGGTTCATAAACCTATTTTATTCAGTCAGTTCTTTCTTGCACTTAGATTTATACTCATCAAAACAGCTTTTACAAACCACTTCTCCCAGCAGTCTGATGCGTTTTTTTTCATTTTCCCTCCATCCCCAGAATACCCGGATATAAATATCAGCTTCTGCTTTCAGGTGCAGATCGCCGGATGCAATGTCCACCCAACGACGATCATCCATGATGATATGTACACTATCTGCATTGACCTGCCATTCCAGGCACTGGCCGTTTTTCAATTTGAAAGGATGTCCGTTAATGGAAAACCGGATCGGAAAACCCATTTGCTGGTTATTGGGAATGGTGACGATATGTATCCTGCTCAGCTGGGATTGGCCCGTGAAGGAAGTGATCAGTAAAACAAAAAAGGATAAGATCAGTCTGATCATACAATTGAAGGTGAAGAATAAAACAGAACGGGGAACAACAATCCCCCGTTCTGCCTGATCATTTATCTGGCTGTGTCTTTAGCCGGTTCCATACTGTTATCCATCGGCTCACCCGGTGCCATCATGGCTGCTACTTCTTTCGGATCCATGAAAACCCAATGCTCCACCGCCTTTCCATCTTTGAATCTGCTGATATCGGCACTGGTCATGGTGGTCATTTTTCCGTTCATGGTACCGGTGAATTTCGCCCAGGTCATTACATACTCATCATCTGCCATTTCATGAATGATGGTGGATTTCATATCCGGCATCATGGCCCGGTATTTCTTCATTTCGGCAACAATATTTTCTACTCCCTTCACATCCCCCATCTCGCCGCCATGATCCACGGCATCTGCGGCCATGTACTCACTCATTTTGCTGAAGTCGCCTGACTCGTAGGCCTTCATGATTGCAGAATTGACTTCTTTATTCTTTTTGGCCTTTGCAGAAAGACCACCACCTCCGCTGCATGAAACCAGGAAAAGGGTGACTGCAGCCAGTAAAATCGGACAATACTTTTTCATGTTGGTTGGTTTTAGACAATTAAGATAACAAAAAATTGGCTGTATACCGAATTGCTGTTTTTATCTGTCTTTTACACTTATAACAGGTTAAATCACAGGAATCAACCGGTTTTGTTGAAGTAATTCGGATAAAACAGGTAATCGCTGTCAATCATGACAAGGATCATATCCATTTAAAAAGGAGATTGCGGCCTTAATTGACTATCTTCACCGCCTCTGAGGTAATTCGTATAAAAAAACACGTTCTCATTGTTGAGAATGTAGTCTTTCAATCCTCTTCTTCACGAATTACGTAATTACCGTATGGCTCCTATTTTTATTTTCATTATTCTGCATTGGTATATTTCATTGTTTTTTCAGTCTTTCTTCTATCATCGTTATGCTGCCCATGGCCTTTGCAGCATGTCCAAAGGCTGGGAGAAATTTTTCCAGCTCTGTTCCTATATCACCCATGGTACTTCGTATATGAGTACCGGGTCCTATGGGATCATGCACCGGCTGCACCATGCTCATACCGATGAGCAGGAAGACCCGCATTCTCCTCATTATAGTCCGAATGCATTAACCCTGATGTGGAAGACCCGTAACAGCTACCAGGATGTGGTTCAGGGACGGATTGATGTAGATGAAAAATATGCCAAGGACCTGCCGGGATGGCCGGCACTGGACCGGATTGCCCATAACTGGATTTCAAGAGTGGTATGGGCCCTGATCTATACCGGTATTTTTATCTGGCTCAGTACCGAATGGTGGCATTTTCTTTTCCTCCCGCTTACAATTGCCAGTGCGGCTTTTCAGGGACTGGTGGTAAACTGGTGGGCGCATAAATTCGGGTATGAGAATTATAAAATGACCAATACTTCCAAAAACATTATTCCGGTTGATCTTTTCTTTGCCGGGGAAGCTTATCATAATAATCATCATAAACACCCGGGGCGTGCCAATAATGCGGTTCGCTGGTTTGAAATTGATCCTACTTACCAGATCATGCGGGTGATGAATTTCCTGCATATTATCAGGCTGAAGAAAATGACTTCAGCAGATTAAGCACTTAAGTTTACGTGCTGAATGGCTTTGCCGAAGGCAAAAACATCCTCCTGCGAAACTAAAAGTTTCGCAGAGCGATGCTTATTAATTTCCCATTTGATTTTGTGATCTCTGGCACTTGTAATAATTTCAGGTCAACCAGTATGATATATATCTACATCGGGATGATCCTGCTGGCAGCCTTTCCCATGCTCCTCACCATCTGGCGAATGCGCCGCACGGCCCTGATCAGAAAAAATGGA
>DAORJS010000148.1:0-6664 GCA_035439185.1 Chitinophagaceae bacterium | reverse complement strand
AAAAATAAAATGGCTGCCCTTCCCGGGCTGGCTTTCAATCTGCATGGTTCCGCCCAATAGTTTTACCCGGTTCTCCATATTACGGAGACCGGCATGACCGGTCTGGGGCAGTTTGGTCTGGTCAAAGCCTTCTCCATCATCTGTGATTGATACAAGCAGGTGATCCTGATGATAATTCAGTTTAAGCTGTGCAATCTTTGCTTTTGCATGTTTAATGATATTATTGATTGATTCCTGGATAATCCGAAAGATTACAATTTCGGCAGGGTTATTCATATAGACCGGAGAGCCATAAACCTCATAGTCAATATAGATGCAATCTGTTTTATTGACCCTTTGCCTTTCTTCTTCCAGGGCCATAATTAAACTATGCCGATTGATGGTGTCTGTGTCAAGGCTTTTTGAGAGATCATTCAGCTGTGTAATAGAAGAACTGATTAAATTAATTGAGTTATTTATTTTTTCTGTACTCTTTGATTCTTCTTCCCAATTTAATGTATTTAGATTCAGTTTAGCCAAAGTCAGGGACAGATTAATATTATCATGTATTTCTCTTGAAATATGTTGAAAGGTTTGCTCTTGAATCTCTACCTGGGTTGTTAAGATTTCTTTTTCATGATCAAGCCTTGTTTGTTCAATGCTTTTTTCGAAATCGATTTGTCTTTTACGATATAAATATATTATCAATAGGATGAATGTTGTCATTGTGACAATCATCCCAATAGCTACTATTAAAAAAATTGTCAACTGGTAAGAGTCTTTTTGCATAAAAGTGCTTTAATAATTCCTACATAAACTAAAGAAAAGGACAAGTAGTGTAAGGAAATTAATATTCGGAAAATTTCTTTATTGGCATACCTGTAATGTTCGGTTAAGAGAATTGTTAAAGGAAACCCTATTGAGTATAGTAACAAAAATGAGCTTATCCAAAAAGTGGGGCTATTTTTTAAATCTATATGTGGAATAGACTTAAAAATATCGATGAAATAGTTTAATACTAGTATACCTATATATGTGATTTCTAAAAAAGAAATAGAGTCAACGATGTATCTTTTTGTCTTATTATCAATATTGTCATTTAAAATAATACAAGTCAAGATCGGAATTAGTCCTATGTAAAAAAATTTAATAACTCTGTTTGTAAACTTAAGAAACTTAGTTTTTATAGATTTTTTTAAAATGCATGTAAAAGTGAAAAGCTCAATTGTTGCAAATATGATGTTTAATAATTCGTTAATTCCTAGTTTGTTAGATGTGGTTATATTTAAATAGCTTAAATAAAAACCAACCGTAAATAAAAATAAACCGTAACAGCTATATAGGAGTATTAGTTTGTTTGCAGTTTCCTTTCTCCAATAAATCAATGTGAAAATTATTGTAATGATTTGGCTTATAACTATAAATGAAGTTGTATAATTAGAGAATTTATTTTGCTGCCAATAATATATCCAAAAGTCAGATTTCATTTTGCTAAAATATTGTTGTTAGTATTTCTTGTGCCAAAACCAGTTCCAGAAAAAAAACATTTTTTCCGTTTTTTTTCCCCTCCATATTTGATCCCAGCCCCCTAGTTTCGATGTATAAAACAACAAGGCTTGTTGTTTTACGCTGATTTGCTGTTGTTTATCACTTTTTCCGGACTAAAAAAACGGATGAAATCGGGTTTTATTCACCGGGTTTCCTTTTCTCCTGCTGTTAGTTTTGGTCATCATTCCAGACCCATGCTAGCTGGGATCGAGGATCATGAAACGGGAAAGCCGAAAACCGGATTTTGAACAGAGTAGGTGGTAAATGATAATTATGAAACAGTTTTTTTGTGCTATTCTTTTTACAATGGGTACCCTGGCCGCTTTTGGTCAGCAATTGGGTAATGCTGAATGTAAGAACAAGGATAAAATCAAGGCATCCGTGGAAGCGGCTGCTTCTTTGGGAAGATTTATCAGGGAATTGCAGGCGGCCAATCCAGCGGATGCCTGGGATGATTTTATGGCAAGGGCTTCTAAGGGCGGACAGCTTTCTTCCTTTGATGCTTTTGGTGCCAATGCCAGTCAGTGGAGAAATGATTATATCAACCGGGCCGCGGTAATGGATGCCGCCATGACGGATTATCTGCGGAGTATCGGAGCAGACGGAGTGAAGATCACTGAAACCATACTGGCCAAAGTAAACAGCGACCTGGCTTGTTTTTTTAGTGATACCCTGCTCAATGACCTGAATACACTGATCGAAAGATCGGGGGTACCGCAACGTATGCGGGCAACAGGCCCCTGTGAAACGGCTATGCAACGATGTATGACGAGGGCAGAAAATATTTATAATGAACAGTTCTATCAGTGTACAATCGGCGCAGTGGGCACGGGCAATTGGTGGGGTGCAGGGCTGGGACTTTTTTGCCTGGGTGTCGTGGGGCAGCAACATTTTAATGCGATCATGAGCTGCGCACGTGATTATGTCCGTTGCAGAGACCAGCCGGCTAATTAAGTAACCAATAACTCAATCATATGCGTATTGCAAGAATCACCGGCTATGTACTTTGCTCCCTGATGCTGATTTACATTGCCATTAGCTTAATTGGCCCGGGAACCTTTCAACTCTCAGCTTCCTTCATGAAATCCTTTTTGATCGTTAGCTGGATTGGCGTGGTAGCAGGGAATCTGCTGATTTTCTATAGCTACAAAGACGACAAAAAGCAATTGAGAAGCAGGCTGTATATGATGGTGGCTATAATCCTGTTTGCTTTTGCAGCCACCATTCTTACCTGAGAAGGATCAGACTCCTGTGTAATGTGAAACTGTGTTTGAATGAAACCTCCTTTACTGATATGTTGCTGTTTGCTTGCAGTTGCATCCCCTGCACAGGTAAAGGAGGTTTCATCTTTTACATTAAAAGATAGCATTATCAGTAAAGCTACCGGCCCTTCCCAGGCCAAACCTGATGTGCTGAACTCCGGTTTTATTGATATCATCAATAACGGACAGGTTAACGCTTCGGCCAGATTTGTTAGGCTGTATATAGGAGAGCCCGGCCGGTTTTATTTCCCATTAGCTCTGTACAGCGGTGTTTCCTCCAATAATTTTCAGCAACCCATTGGTGCAGGCGGATTGAAAAGCAATGAACAACTGGTGATGAACTATATTAATCCACTCAGCGGACTGGTGAACTTATCTACTGATGATATTCTGTATGGGAAGCATAAAAAATTAAATACAACCCGGCTCGGTTTGATTTATCATTTTGGATTAAGAGTACTTACCGGCTTCCGGCAAGGGCCGATCACCGATCCGCTCACAGGAAAGCCCATCAATTTTCTCAGTAATTTTTTACTGACCGGTTTGTATTTTCAGACCGGTGCCTGGGAAAAATCAAATACCAAAAACCTGGGTATCTGCTGGCTGGCTTTTCGTTATATTCTCTGTTCCAATCCCAAAAAATCTTTACAGGATATGATGCCCGGTATACAAACCAATGGCATCTACCATGGCTGGAGTGCAGCCTGGGGTATTGAAATCAGTAACCTTGTGAATATTAAAATGATCTATTACCGCTATGTAAAAAAGCCCGAGATCGACTATTCCCTCCCCATCTACCAGTTCTCCTTCAACTATTCCCTCCGTTAGGCCAAACTAATTTTCCCTACTGCTGTAAAAATTGCGTACTTTTACTTGACCGCCATTTAAGTAACTGTAAACCAATAACATGACTGCCCAGCAGATTAAAGTAGCGATTGCCGATGACCATAAGATCTTCAGAGATGGGATCCGGATGGCCCTCAAGGACAAGGAATACCTGAAGATTCTCTGGGAAGCCGAAGACGGCAAGGACCTGATGCATAAACTGCAGCTCAAAATCCCCGATGTCATCCTGATGGATATCCGGATGCCGGAAATAGACGGGATCAATGCCATCAGCATTATCCGCAAAGAATATGAAGCCCTGAAGATAATTGTCCTGACCATGTACGATGACCAGGAAATGATCACCAAGATGATGGAGATGGGGGCGAATGCTTATCTCACCAAGACCACCGACCCCGAAGAAATCTACCAGGCCATCCTTACCTGTATGAATGATGATTTTTATTTCAATGACCTGGTGAATAAAGCGGTACTGCTTAAACTGCAGCATAAGAAAACGGTAAGACAGTTCTATCCCAATCCCATTAAGTTCTCAGAGAAGGAAATCAAGATCCTGAAACTGATTGCAGAGGATAAGACCACGGAAGAAATTTCAAAGGAAGTGTTCCTGAGTCCCCGTACCATTGAAACCATCCGGCAGAATATGAAACAGAAAGTGGGGGCCAAGACCATTGCCGGACTGGTAATGTATGGTATGCGTAACAAACTGCTGGAATAAAAGCCCTGCTATCTTATGGGCAATATCAACGATCATTTTTTTGAAGGCCAGTACAAGGAAATCTGGCGCAGCATGATCCCCGGTATCCTTACCGAAAGGGAAGTGGATTTTATGCTCCCTTATTTTAAACTGGAAGCAGGTCAGCGGGTGCTGGACCTGATGTGTGGCTATGGCCGTCATGCCCTGGCCCTGGCCCGCAAAGGGATTCATGTAACCGCAGTGGATAATCTGGAAGCCTATACCCGTGAAATTAAAACCACTGCGGATGCAGAGGGTCTTCCGATAGAAGTAATACAGGCCGATATCGTACATTATATCCCCGAAGGGAAATATGCATTGGCGATTTGTATGGGAAATAGCCTGAACTTTTTTAACCGCACTGATCTGCAGCAAATATTAAATCGGGTATCCGCTGCTCTTTTACCGGGAGGGGCCCTGCTGATCAATAGCTGGTCCATTGCAGAAATCGTTTTACCAAAGTTTAAAGCCGATAGTGAAGGCAAAGTGGGAGAGAGCGGGATGAAGACGAAACAGGAAATCTTTTTTATGCCGACCCGTATTGAAGCAGAAACAGCATTCACAGCAGCTGATGGTGCAATAGAAGTCCGTAAGGGCATTGACTATATCTACTCGATCAATGAAATGCAGGAGATGCTGCAATCCGCCGGCCTGACCCTGGACCAGGTGTACAGTATTCCCGGCCGCAAGCCTTTTACATTGGGAGAACCCAGGGCCTATTTGGTCGCCTGGAAAAAGTAAAAGCAGTTTTCCTTTTCAATTTAATTACAACTATTACATTTTTGTTTGCGACAAAAAAAAGCCCCCGGCGTTATGAGGACCGGGGACTGAACGTTACTGTTATGAAAAGAAAAAGATAATTAGTGTCGGGTTTTCAAAGGGACAGTGTTTAATGGTTGCTGGTTCTTGTTTCTTGTCTTTTGTTTCTTTCTTCTTGTCTCTTGCTTCTTTTAATTTTTCTCTCAGCAGGTATTGGATTTAAAAACGGGACTATTCAATTCCGTTTGTTCTTTACTTCAACGGAAAAAAGAGAAAGTTGATTGCCGGTTTGAAGTGTCTCCCGTAAAAACGGGGTCGGTCTTTCTTAGGATTGGAAATGACTTTCTGGACGGTTATGGACATTGGATGAGAGGGTTAGACAGATCATCCGTTTCAATCAACTTTCTGGAGCAAAACTATATCCACATGGATATGTTAACAAGAGGATAACTTCCCTATTTCAAACTTTCGGTATTTACGCAAGCGCTCGTAAAAACTACATAAACGGCTCGTAGAGTTTCGTATATCCCCTTTGGGATTGGTACTTTCCGCAAAATTGAAATCAAGTAGTTTCACTATGGTTTATGTTGCGGGTTTTTTTCATCTTGCACCTGAATTATTACTGAATCCAATATTTTTTTACTAATTATTTGATCCATGAAAAATCCCGAATCTAACTCAATTATCAAGGTAGCCATTGCTGATGACCATACCTTGTTCCGCACAGGAGTCAAAACTTCCCTTCAGGCAAGGAAAGATATACAAATGGTAGCTGAGGCCGAGAACGGTATGCAGCTCCTGAATCTGTTGCGTCATATCCAGCCGGATGTGGTATTATTAGATATACAGATGCCCATTATGGATGGGTTAACAACACTCCCGGAAATCAAAAAGCTTTACCCCAATGTAAAAGTGATCATGCTGTCCATGCATAATGATCATTCTGTTATTTCCAAAATGATGGAAATAGGGGCAAACTCTTATCTCACCAAGGAGTCAGGATCTGAAATGATCTATGAAGCCATCCGTGGGGTATATGAAAATGATTTCTATTTCAATGAACTCACCAACAAGGCACTGCTCAGTGGTCTGCGTACCAAGCGTACCACTGAATCATCCATGCCACAGGATGTGCAACTGACCGAAAAAGAGATCACCATTCTGAAACTGATGTGCGAAGAAAAAAGTACGAAGGAGATTGCCGATATCGTGGACCTGAGTCCCCGTACGGTGGAAGCCATCCGCGACAAACTCAAAACCAAGACCGGTACCAAGTCAATGGCCGGACTGGTGATGTATGCTGTAAAAGCAGGCATCGTTGAGCATGCATAAAAAAATAAAAATGGCAAGCATATTTGACCCCGGCCGCAAGCGCCGGGGTTTTTTTATATAACTTGTCCCCATGAACCGGATCAGTTTTAATGGCAAAATAGTAGCGGCAACCGAGGCCTTGCTCCATGCCGATAACCGCAGTTACCGTTACGGGGATGGTTGTTTTGAAACCATGCAGGTTTACGAAGGGAAAGTGCTGCTG
>DAORJS010000147.1:5480-6724 GCA_035439185.1 Chitinophagaceae bacterium | reverse complement strand
TATTAACCAACTCTTTGCAATTTCTTTTGTTACTTGCCGGTTCAATTGAGGCTCCGATCCACCATACTACTGCTGCTTGGCTTTTTCCTGTTCAGTGCTGATCTGGATGCGCAGTTATATAAAGTAAGGGGAACAGTTTACGACAGTTCGCAGCATTATCCGCTGGAAGCCGTGAGTGTGATCAGTACTTCGGGCCGGGGAACGGTCACCAATAGTGAGGGTGTTTATGAAATAGATGTATTGGCCACCGATTCGATCTTTTTCAGTTACCTGGGCAAGCCCACCATGAAATTTCCGATTGCAACGATTCAGAATATCCTTCAGTTCAATATTTCATTGCATGTATCAATTCCGACTTTAAAAGAAGTAAAGATCAGACCCCGTAATTACAGGCAGGATTCGATACAGAACCGGGAGGATTATGCCAAAGTGTTCAACTATCAGAAACCCAAACTAAAGACGGTTACCCCGCAATATGGAGCCGGGGTGGGTTTTGATCTGGATGAAATCGTGAACATGTTCCGTTTTAAACGTAACCGGAGTATTGCCAATTTCCAGAAAAGATTATTGCAGCAGGAAGAAGATAAATTTATTGACTACCGTTTCAGCAAATCTCTGGTTCGCCGGTTGACCCTGTTGACCGGAAACGAACTCGACAGTTTTATGCGTTTGTACCGGCCATCATATACATTTACCAAATTCGCCAACGATTACGATTTCCAGGCCTATATCAAACAGGCGCATCTCCGATATGAAAACGGTCTTCCCCCGCTTCCCTTTATAAAGACTGAAGAAGAGGACTAATTGTAAAGGGCTTCAATTCAAAAAATAAGGCTAAATTACTGCACATTATCTCGCGCCCTGCGGACAACTCATTTTTTCTGCTAACCACCAAACCAACAAGTATGAAAAGAAGCTTGATTGTCCTGCTATGTATTTTATTTTTTAGCCAGATCAAGGCACAAACCGATTCCCTTCCCGGATTTATTAAAGACAGTCTGGATACTTACGTCAACCGCGCTTTGCAGCAATGGCAGATCCCGGGAGCGGCGGTCTGTGTAGTTAAAAACGGCAAAGTAGTTGTGATGAAGGGTTATGGTGTGCGCGAAGCCGGTAGTAACAATGCCGTGGACGAAAACACTTTGTTCATGATTGGCAGCAACAGCAAGGCATTTAC
This sequence comes from Chitinophagaceae bacterium, assembly GCA_035439185.1. Taxonomy (GTDB): domain Bacteria; phylum Bacteroidota; class Bacteroidia; order Chitinophagales; family Chitinophagaceae; genus JJ008. The sequence continues at coordinate 5,547 of DAORJS010000147.1, read as the reverse complement.
TGCTACTGCTATGGCCATGCTGGATGCAGAGAAAAAATTATCGCTGGATGATAAGGTACAAAAATGG
>DAORJS010000147.1:0-5380 GCA_035439185.1 Chitinophagaceae bacterium | reverse complement strand
GAAAGAATATTTCAGCCATTGGGCATGAATAATAGTCTGGCCCTTTCCAAAGACATTCACAACGCTTCAAATAAAGCCAGTGCTCATACGGTGGTAATGGGTGAGCTCCGCAAGATCTCATATGGCAATATTGACAATATCGCTCCGGCCGGCAGCATTTCTTCTTCTGTACAGGATATGAGTAAATGGGTGATGGCCCTGCTGGATAATGGAAAACTGAATGGTAAAGAAATCATTCCAGCCGCAGCGATTCAGCAAACCCGTGTACCTCATTCAATCCTGGGCAATGGCGGGCATATGTTTAATAAAGCGCATTTTTCACTATACGGATTGGGCTGGTTCATGGAAGAATATGCAGGTCGCAAAATTGTGGCGCACACTGGTGGTGTAAACGGCTTTGTTACCAGTGTTTGTCTGATTCCGGAAGAAAAGCTGGGTATCGTGGTATTAACCAATACCGATGCGAATAATTTTTATGAGGCCCTGCGAAATGAAATACAGGATGCTTATCTGCGTTTACCTTATCGCAATTACAGTCAGGTATTTCTGCAATACGTGCAGGCAGATGAAAAAGAAAAAAGCAGTCAGTATAAAGCCATCCGCGACAGCATTGCCCTGAATCCCAAAACCAGTTTACCACTTACCGCCTATGCCGGTGAGTATGAGCATTCCATTTATGGTAAAATGAATATGACGGTTGAAGCGGGTAAACTGATCATGCGCTTTGAACATCACAAAGGCCGCTATGGCACGCTGGAGCCATTGGGCGGGAACCGCTTCTTTTGTACTTACAGTGATCCATTGTATGGCATGAAGAAACTGGAATTTGTGACCGCAGACAATAAAGTAAAATCCATTACGGTGAGAGTGGCCGATTTTGTGGAGTTTACTCCATATGAATTCATCAAAATAAAATAAGAACATGTTTCAACGGCGGCTCATTTTAGCAATCACGGGTATTGTGTTTGCGCTTGGTATCCATGCCCAGCAGGGCAAAAAAATTCATTTCGGTTCAATCCTGATCGACACCCACAATGATATCCCCAGTACGGCCATTGATGAAGGGGTGAGTTTTGATCAGTCGCTCAAAAACAAAACCCATTCCGATTTACAAAGAATGCTGGCCGGTGGAGTGGATGCGCAATTCTTTTCAATCTGGTGTGATGGCAATAAAAAAAATCCGAATGCCTGGGCCTGGCGGGAGATTGATACGGTAAAAGCATGGGCCAGTCGAAACCCCCAAAAGATGGTGATGGCAACTTCGGTGAAAGAAATCAGGAAAGCCTCCCGTCGCGGTCAGCTGGCCAGTCTGCTCGGTGTGGAGGGCGGACACATGATCGAAGATGATATGAGTAAGCTGATTGAATTTCATAAGGGCGGTGTTCGTTACATGACCCTGACCTGGAATAATTCAACATCCTGGGCGACCTCAGCATTGGATGAGACCTCCCCCAACCCCTCCGAAGGAGGGGCTCTAACTGCACAAAGAAAAAAAGGATTGACTGAATTCGGGCAAGAGGTGGTAAAGATGATGAACCAGTTAGGCATGCTGGTGGATCTGAGTCATGTGGGTGAACAGACTTTCTGGGATGTGATGAAGATTGTAACCAAACCCGTGCTGGTATCGCATAGTTGTGTATATACTTTATGTCCGCATCGCCGCAACTTAAAGGATGAACAAATAAAGGCCATTGCACAAAACGGAGGGGTGATTCATCTGAATTTTTACAGCGGATTTGTGGACCCGGCTTTTGAAGCCAGAAGCGATGCCTTTACAGCCAAACATAAATCAGAGATGGACTCAATGCTGAAAATAAATCCGGAGCCTTATTTCATGCAGGTGTATTTATTTAATAAATACCCGGAGGAGGTGAAAGCCCTGCGCCCACCAATGAGTATGCTACTGGATCATCTGGATTATATCGTAAAAATTGCGGGTGTTGATCATGTGGGCCTGGGGAGTGATTTTGATGGGGTGAATTCATTACCCGAGGGATTGAATGGGGTGGAGGACTTTCCAAAAATTACAGATGAGCTGATCAAAAGAGGTTATTCCAAAAAAGAAATACAGAAAATTCTGGGTGGCAACCTGCTAAGGGTAATGGCCGCCAATGAAAAAAAATAAGATGAAACGACAGGAGCCTGCTTTTCCCTTGTCCTTTACCAGCCACTTAAAACTATGGCTATTATTAGGCATTGGACTACTTCAACTTCATTCCGCGAAAAGCCAGTTCTCTCCAGAGCTGGTGGCGTTAAAGGATGTACAGGTAATTGATGTTCAAAATGGAAAATTGCTGGAGCATTATACCGTGCTTATCCGTGGCAGCCGCATTGATGCAATAGGGCCCATTAATTCAATCCCGATTCCCGATTCCGCGATGCAGATATCCTGTACTGGCCAGTACCTGATACCCGGACTGATAGATGCGCATGTTCATTTACTATCTGATGTTTCCGGAACTGATACCCGGGCCCACGCAGAAAAAGATAGCAGGGCCATGTTACTGAGTGGTATCACTTCGGTCCGGGATATGGCAGGCGACGGCAGGGCCCTGAGCAGTTTGACCCGGGATGCATTATTAAATGAGATTATTTCTCCAGATATTTATTATGCTGCTCTGTTTGCCGGTCCCGGATTTTTTAAAGATCCCAGGACGCACCAGGCTTCAGCAGGGGGAGTACCCGGACAAATGTTTTACATGCGGGCTGTTACAGATTCAACAGATTTACCGATTGCCGTTGCCGAATCGAAGGGAACTGGCGCCACCGCTATAAAACTGTATGCTCAAATTAGCGGGAGTTTGGCCAGAAAGCTGACAACAGCAGCTCACCAGCAGGGATTGAAAGTCTGGAGCCATTTTGAATTAACTCAGTCTTCCCCAATAGAAACAGTATCTGCGGGTGTGGATGTAGTATCTCATGCATCGATGATTGCCAAATGGAGACCCGACAGAAAAGACAGTATTCCACTGGAATGGCGGAGTGGAGAACGGGATAGTGTATTCTGGAACAGTCAGTTTGCCCAACTGCCGGTGAAGGGTTATGTCGAGGCCATGAAAAAAAATAAAACCATCCTGGATGCCACCCTGCTGATTGAAAAAGAATTCATGAATAATCCGGCGTTAAGCCCCTATGCCAGGGCTGCATATACAGCCCGTTATGAAATTGGCCGGAGATTCACCAAACTCGCCCTGGATAATGGCATTCCGGTCTGCACCGGAACGGATGTGGATGAAAACAGATTTGTACAAAGAGAAATGAAAGTATTGGTGACAGATGCCGGCTTCACTCCCTTACAGGCGATCCGGGCTGCCACCCTGCATGGCGCTATGGCCATCGGTATTGAAAAGCATACCGGCAGCATTGAAAAAGGGAAGGATGCTGATCTTGTATTGCTGAGTGCGAATCCGCTGCAAAATATCAATCATATTGACCAGGTAAAATTAGTAATCAAAAAAGGAAGGCTTTATAACTCGCGCTAAAATGGAAGTACACCACCACGCCCATTCCCATGGCAAAAAAACCTGGAAGGCCTATTTCTGGGAATTTCTGATGCTTTTTCTGGCCGTTTTCTGTGGTTTCCTGGCTGAATACCAGCTGGAGCATAAAATTGAAAAGGACCGGGAGAGAAAATACATCCACACTTTTATAGAGGACCTGAAAACAGATACGGCTAATATCCACCGGGTATTACTGTTCCGAAAACAAAAAAGTGAAAGGATGGATTCGCTGATGCTGTTCCTGAGCAGTGGTCAGACTAAAGGACATGAAAATGATTTATACTTTTTTGGCAGAACATTGATCCGTACTGCCCGTTTCATCAGCAATGACCGGACGATCACACAATTAAAAAATTCGGGCTCACTCCGTTTAATCAGGAATGAGCAGGCGGCAGACAGTATGATGAGCTACCAGCAACTGGTGGAGACGATATACATGAATCAGGAAGATGACCGGATTGAAAGAAGGGCTTCTGACCCTTACTTATCAAAAATCTTCAACCCCTATGTATTCGATAAAATGGTCAACCTCGTGGGGGTTGACCGACCCACTGATAATCCGCCTTTACGTTCCTATGATCCGGCCACTCATCAGGATCTGGCATTTTATGTACACCAGTTGAAGGGGAGCAATTTTATACTGCAAAGCAGACTGGTGCAACTGGAGCAAAAAGCAATCAATCTGATTAATTTATTAAGAAAAGAATACCGGATAAAAGATTAAGCAATGGAAGTACACCATCACTCTCATACTGCCCGCAAGAAATGGACCCATTATTTCTGGGAGTTCCTGATGTTGTTCTTGGCTGTGTTCTGCGGTTTTTTAGCAGAGTATCAACTGGAGCATAAAATTGAAAAAGAAAGAGCCAGAAAGTATATGTATGATATGATCGAAAACCTGAAGTATGACACTACCCGCTATAACCGGAACCTAGCGGTCAATGAAGCCCATGGCAAACAACTGGATACCTTTAGAGCAGAAATCAGTCTGGCGATCAAAGGTCAGATTAACGGGAACCGGTTGTATGAATTATGGCTCAAGTGTGGCAATTTTAATACTGTTGTATTCAACAGGGTTGCCATCACACAATTAAAAAGTTCCGGAAGCTTTCGCCTGATCAAAAATGATTCACTGGCATCCTCCATCAGTGATTATTATGAACGTAAAATCTCAGCCTGCGAAGAACAGGAAGAAAAACTCAGACGGTCAAATGAACGGTTCACCATTTCAAGCGCCCGTTTCTTTTTCTACGAACCTTTCGATCATTTACTTTCAAAAGAAACCAATTTCAATGAGTTGACATCGGATTTCATTTTGCGTGAAAATGAAAATGTATTTAAAAGTCAGGCCCTGACGCTTTTAAACAGCAATCCTGCAGACCTGAAACAGTACTACAACGACGTCGCTATGAAAGAATATACCATGAAAGTATACAATGCATTTTTGCGCTGGGCCAGGGAAACGGCCTTAAAACTGATGCAGGACATAGAAAATGAATACCATTTTAAGTAAAGTCTGTTCTGGAGCAAATAAATAACAAATATCCCCCGACTGACATTCTCAACATTTAACATACAACATAATAATAAATGGAAGTACACGCACATACCCACACCGCCCGCAAAAAATGGACCCATTATTTCTGGGAGTTTCTGATGTTGTTCCTGGCAGTCTCGCTGGGATTTTATGCCGAAAACACCCGGGAAACTATTCTGCACAAAAAAGAAGTGAAGACACAGTTGAACGCCATGTTATCAGATCTTCAATCTGATATTATGTTATTTGATTCGGTAACGCAGCGAAATAGTCATGGTGCGGAGATGGCGGATTCCCTGATCAACCTTTTACATTCAGATATCAACAATACGACGGAGATATA
>DAORJS010000146.1:0-6728 GCA_035439185.1 Chitinophagaceae bacterium | reverse complement strand
TAAATGGATTGTCGAGGTTTACAAAAGGGGTCCAGCTGTAAATATTTGCTGATGGAACAGTGGATACTGCCTGCAACCTGATCTGATCACCCGGATAGGCAATAGTATCGGCCGGATAAGTATATATTTTAATGGGAGGAGTAACATCCACGCTCACCGTATCTGTAACCAGTGATGGACATCCGTTATTATCAGCCAGGATTGAAAGCGTATATAAAGTTGTTTGTGTCGGCGATGAAACCGGGTTGGCAATATTGGCATTATTCAGGAAAGTAGCCGGTGTCCATTTATACTGCACGCCACCGCTTGCCTGCAATTGGTAGTTTTGTCCATAACAGATAAAGCCTGTTGCCCCTGCATCCGGAACCGGAGCCGGATTAACCGTAATAAATACAGTATCTTCTATAAAACAACGATCCAATGTAGCCCGAACGATATATTCAGTGTTCACAATGGGACTGGCCACCGGATTGGCTATTGCAGTATTGTTCAGTCCGGATCCGGGTCTCCAGTCATAAACTGTTGCATTCGAAACCAGATTGAGCTGAATGGAACTTCCTTCACAAATGGTGGCATCCGACATCTTAGTGTATGAGAGATTACTGCTCAGTCCAACCGTAACAGGCGGAACAGATACATTACAACCCAGGTTATCTTTTACACTGATATTATAAGTACCCGGTGCCACATTGAAAACATTGCTGGTTTGCCAGTTGGCTCCGCCATCGATAGAATACTGATAACCTCCGTTATTACCGCCATTGGCAGTCACGGTTATCGTACCATCATTACCACCGTTACAACTCGCGGCCACAGTTATGGCAGAGGCGGTTAGCAAAGCAGGTTCTGTGATCGTGGCTCCCTGGGTAGTGAGACAGCCATTAAGATCCCTGATTGTTATTGTGTAAGCGCCTGCTCCCGCATTGAAAATATTTCCTGGTTGCCAGTTGGTACCTCCATCAATTGAATATTCATAAGGCGCGGTGCCACCTGTCGCACTTACAGTGATCATTCCATCCACCGCACCATTACAGGTTGCCGCCGTGCTGGCATTGGTGGCAGCCAGTATGGCCGGTTCCGTAATGGTTACCGGTTGCTGGTTCTGGCAACCGTTGGCCTCACGGTAAAATACGGTATAGTTACCTGCTGTTCTGTTCGGAAATATATTACTCAGTTGCCAGTTTACTCCATCCAGAGAATATTCAAATGGTGCTGTTCCTGCCACAGGCTGAGTGACAGTAATGGTACCGGTATTTCCTCCGTTACAAAGTACATTGCTTACATTGACAGTTGTGGTCAATGCAGGTCCCGCCGGAACCGTAACCGGAATACTATTGGTAATACAACCCGCCGCATCGGTTACAATGATGTTATGATTTCCGGCTGTCAGACCTGTGAAGGTATAAGGGGAAGCCCCGGAAACCGGAGCACCTCCATCCAGCGAATAAGAGAATGGTGCCGCACCCCCATTGGGTGTTACTGTGATCGCACCATTGCTCGCAGTATTACAGGAAGTGGAAGTTGCATTCGTATTGGCCGTAAATGCAGGACCTGCAGGAACATTGATGTTGCTGATTTGCGTAATACATCCCAGGTTATCTGTAATAATCACAGTATGGGCCCCGGCTGTTAAGCCGTTAAATGTATAGGGGCTTGCCCCGGATACAGGCGCTCCTCCATCCAGCACATAAGAAAATGGAGCGGCTCCGGTGGTAGCAGTAATTGTAATACTTCCGTTTGCTGCAGTGGGGCAACTGGTGGATGCTGTATTGGCAGATGCTGTTATACCGGCACCTGTGGCTACATTTTCTGTGATCGGATTGGTGGCACAGCCATTGGCATCTGTTACTACAATCGTATGCGCTCCTGCTGCAACTCCCGTGAATGTGTAGGGCAATGCGCCGCTAACAGGTGCTCCGCCGTCAAGTGTAAAAGTATAAGGTGCAACTCCGCTGGCTGTCGTAATGGTAATAGAACCATTATTAACACCCGTACAGGCAGTAGAAGCAGAAGTTGTAGTAGCTGTAGGCGTAACACCTGTTGCTACATTTTCAGTGATCGGATTGGTAGCACAACCATTGGCATCTGTTACAATAATGGTATGCGCTCCTGCGGCTACTCCTGTGAATGTATAAGGCAAAGGCCCACTGACTGGTGCCCCTCCATCAAGTTTGAATGTATAGGGCGCCGTTCCGCTTGCCGTAGTGATAATGATGGTTCCATTATTCACCCCTGTACAAGCCGTAGCAGTTGAAGAAGTTGTAGCTGTGGGTGTAGCACCGGCAGTGACTGTGGCAGGTACCAGGATATTACAGTTATTGGCATCCCTGATCGTTATGAAGTGTAAACCGGCGGTTACCCCGTTAAAAGTAAAGGGGCTTGCTCCGGGTACAGCAGGTGCGCCATCCAGTGACCAGGTAAAGGGTGCCTGACCGGTGAGGGCCGTAACAGTAATGCTACCGTTATTCTGGCCAGGACATGATGTGGCAGTTGTCGTTGCATTCCCTGATACCCCGTTTCCAAATGCAACATTCGCAGGCACCAGAATATTACAGTTAAAATTATCACGGATCGTTACATTATGCGCTCCGGATGAAACACCGGTAAAAGTATACGGACTTGCACCAGGGACAAACGGACCTCCATCCAGTGACCAGGTAAAGGGCGCTGTACCAGTGAGTGCGGTTACTGTGATAGTTCCGTTATTCACCCCCGGACAGGCGGCAGGTGTTGTTGCTGCAGTACCTGAAACCCCGGCACCGGCGGTTACATTCACGACCCTGGGTCCGGAATTACATCCGGTTCCGAGATCATTAATGAGCACCGTATGTGCACCTGCACTAACATTTGGAAAAGTAAAGGGGATGACTCCGGCCTGTGCAACTCCACCATCTAATGAAAAAGTATATGGACCGGTTCCTCCGGCAGATGTAACTGTAATAGTACCGTTCGTAGCACTGAAGCAGGCAGTGGGTGTACTGGTTACTGCTGCAGAAATAATTCCAGACACACCAACAACCACATTGGGGATCGTCATATTACAGGTATTGCCATTGTCCCTCACATATACGGTATAGGTTCCTGCTGCTAAACCCGGAAAAGTAGGACTACTCTGCCAGGTAATTCCATCCAATGAATATTCATAGGGAGGAGTACCCCCTGTAGTTCCGGTAACATTGATCACACCATCTGAAACCCCGCAACTGGCTGGAGTGGTATTGGCGAGTGAAGTCATGGGGTTGAGCCGGTTCACCCTGACCGTATCCAGTCCAAACACTTCCACGGCAGGGTCATCAATTTTTTGATAGACCGATCTCACCACATAACTCGTGGAAGCACCTGCCGGCGCACAAATATTGGGGAAGGTTGCTTCCAGACTACCCGACACCAATGGTGCAGTAGTACCTGTAGCCACCAGATTATTGGACATGTCATATAATTCCACCCTTTTTAAAAGAGAGGGCCCTGAATTGGGTACAAAACGCCAGGTTTCATTCATTCCTACTGAGCCCCAGGCAGGATCCGACATTCTGCGGTTGGGAGGAGTCATCCCATTCAGTCGGGTAAAATCCTGAATACCTACCATGGCTTTTCCAGCCTGCCAACCGGTACAAATCTCTTTATCAAAAATCTTAACTTCTATAATACCGGTGGATTCATACAAAATGATCTGATGTGTATTCCTGACCAGGCTGGCGCAATTGAAAAGGGCCACATTAAAAAAACTAAGCACCCAGCGACGGGTGGGTGCCACACCCCATTCCTGGTACTGAATCCTGTTCGTGCCTGCGTTCAATGAGGGATCCAGATCATGATAGGGTCCCATGATCAGTGCACGATCATATAAGGTATTCGGCAAATTTCCGCGGTCCTGATAATGAGACCCCGCATTGGCCAGGGATGCATCAAAACTCACATATCCATTGGTACTTGCTACCAGGCTATTGTAAATTGTTCCGTAAAATGGGAAATTAAAACTCAGATTAATCACTCCACTGTAACGGTCATCAATAACCAGATTAGTTGGTGTGCCGTTGGGATCATCCGGTGCTACATACACCGGGAAACAACCGGCTGTAAAACTGCCGGGATTAAGGCTGTAAGAACTGGTGAGCGCATGTATATCGGGAACAATCGCTTTGAGGTCAATACATAAATTCGCCGGGCATCCCGGAACAAGTGTATCACGCGAACAATTAAAGGAGAAATTTTGTGCACTGGAACTGTTAAAAAGAGAAAGTAAACAGGTTGCCAGGAGCAGTGTCTTGAGCCGGAACAGTTTCATAAGCTGAATAGAGGTCAATATGCAGACCCTGAAGCGTTCAAGATACAGAAAAAAACCTTTCTGACTGTCCCGTAAAAGCCCCGGCCTTTCTCAAATTATCAACATCGCTTTTAACCCGGAATATCTTCCATATCATAACGCTCCACCGATTCAATCCCAGGAAGGTTTAACAGGCTCTGAACCAATACATCCAGCTCTTCTTTGTCATGCACATAGAGGCGGATATTTCCTTCAAACAATCCCTCTTTGGCCTCAATGGTCAGGGCGGCAATATTAATCTTGAGTTCCCCGGAAATCAGGTTGGTGATTTTGTTCACGACCCCCACATCATCCATCCCCACGATTTTGACACCGGTAAGGAAAGAAATTTCTTTATTCTTGGCCCACTTGGTCTTGACCACCCGGTGGCCATAATTGGCCAGTAGTTTGGCAGCATTCGGACAATTGGTGCGGTGAATAGTTAAACCTTTACCAGTTGTTACAAACCCGAATACATCATCTCCCGGAATAGGCTTGCAGCAATTGGCAAGATTATATACAATCTTATCGCTGCTCTCCCCGAATATCACCAGCTCTGCATCCTTCTTTCCGGGCATAATACCGGGAACGTATTCCGGTTTTTCATGCAGAATTTTCAGAGGTTTGGGAGCTTCAATCCGGTCTCCGATTACTTTAAAGTCTTTCAGGTCTTTCAGGTCCAGGTTCTTCACTGATACCTGATAGAAAAGATCGAGATTGGAAGGCAGTTTATACCACTGCACGAGTTCATCAATATTATGCTGGGTAAAGGCAGCACCCATCCCTTCCAGTTTCCGCTGTACGGCATACTTTCCTTCATCAGAAACTTTTCTTTTTTCTTCTTTCAACGCATCACGGATTCTTCCTTTTGCTTTGGAAGTAACCACAAATCCCAGCCAGTCCTCCGATGCTTTTTGTTTATTACTGGTAATAATTTCCACCTGGTCACCGCTATGCAGTTTATGACTGATGGGTACCAGCTTATGATTCACTTTGGCACCAATGGTTTTTACCCCGATGGCGCTGTGAATGGAGAAGGCAAAGTCAAGGGCCGTAGACCCAACCGGCAACATTTTAATATCTCCCTTGGGCGTATAGATATAAATTTCTTCTGCCAGGAAACTGGTCTTGAAATCATGCAGGAAGTCAATACTGTCTGTTTCCTGATTACTGATCACTTCCCGGATCTGCTGAAACCATTTATCAAATCGGTTTTCATCTTCTTTTCCCTCTTTGTATTTCCAGTGGGCCGCCAATCCTTTTTCAGCAATCTCATTCATCCGGCGGGTGCGGATCTGCACTTCCACCCATTTCCCCTGTGGTCCCATCACCGTAGTATGCAGGGCTTCATACCCATTACTCTTGGGATTACTCAGCCAGTCGCGTAATCTCTCCGGTGAAGGATTGTACTCATCCGTAATCATCGAATATACTTTCCAGCAATCTTCTTTTTCTTTTTCCGGAGGTGAGTCAATGATAATCCGGATGGCAAAAAGATCATAGACCTCTTCAAAATCCACTCCCTTCTTCTTCATTTTATTGGAGATGGAGTGAATACTCTTGGGCCGGCCAAATATCTCAGCATCCAGATGAGCTTTATCAATTTTATCTTTTAAGGGACGGATAAATTCATTGATATACCGGGACCTTTCTTTTTTGGTTTCTGCCAGCTTGCGGGCGATATCCCGGTACACATCCGGTTCCATATACTTCATGGCCAGGTCTTCCATTTCCGTTTTGATGGAATACAATCCCATCCGGTGGGCCAGCGGAGCATAGACATAAACTGTTTCAGAAGAAATCTTCAGCTGCTTCTCACGTTTCATGCTATCGAGGGTGCGCATGTTATGCAAGCGGTCTGACAGCTTAATGAGAATTACCCTGGGATCATCCGTCAGGGTGAGCAGGATTTTTTTGAAATTTTCTGCCTGGGCGGAAGCATTCACATCAATCACATTGGAAATCTTGGTCAGTCCGTCCACAATCCGGGCAATTTCATTCCCGAATTCCCTTTCAATATCCTCCAGAGAGAGGTCGGTATCTTCCACCGTATCATGCAAAAGGGCACAGATGGTGGAGCGAACCCCGAGTCCGATTTCTTCCACACAGATTTTGGCTACGGCAATCGGATGCAGGATATAGGGCTCCCCGCTTTTCCGGCGCATGGTTTTATGGGCCTCTGCAGCCATTTCAAAAGCATTCCTGATCAGGTTCTTATCGCCCGGTTTGAGCTTGGACTTCAGGACCTTGAGCAATGAGCGGTACTCCCTGAGAATGAGTTTTTTCTCTTCTTCCTCATTCAGGCTGTACCGGGGGATATGGGCTTGTGTTTCCATTGGTATTGTCTACGAATTTAGTGAAAATTGGCGGGTTTTTGAAGCCTGAAATGCCCTACCTTTGCAGCCCTTATTTCAGTCGAGAGTCT
>DAORJS010000145.1:0-6731 GCA_035439185.1 Chitinophagaceae bacterium | reverse complement strand
ATCTTCATAGGAAGAATTGGTACAGCTGCCGATCAATCCCACTTCCACTTTAGTAGGCCATCCGTTCTTCGCTGCCATTTCTTTCATTTGAGAAACCGGGGTAGCAAGGTCTGGTGTAAAGGGTCCGTTGAGATGGGGCTCCAGTTCACTCAGGTTAATTTCGATCACCTGATCAAAATATTTTTCAGGATTGGCATACACATCCGCATCACCGGTGAGGTATTCTTTGATGACATCAGCAGCGGCTGCAACTTCGGCACGGCCGGTTGATTGCAGGTAACGCGACATGCTCTCATCATATCCGAATGTGGAAGTAGTGGCGCCGATCTCAGCGCCCATATTACAGATCGTTCCTTTACCGGTACAACTCATGGAAGTGGCACCTTCTCCGAAATATTCCACGATGGCATTGGTTCCTCCTTTAACAGTCAGGATACCCGCCACTTTCAGGATCACATCTTTGGGAGCAGTCCAGCCACTGAGTTTTCCGGTCAGTTTTACACCGATCAGTTTGGGCATTAATAATTCCCAGCTCAACCCGGCCATTACATCACAGGCATCAGCACCACCCACACCAATGGCGATCATACCTAATCCACCTGCATTTACAGTATGACTATCGGTTCCGATCATCATTCCACCGGGGAAGGCATAATTTTCCAAAACCACCTGATGGATAATACCGGCGCCTGGTTTCCAGAATCCGATTCCGTATTTATTGGAAATAGAAGCCAGAAAATTATAGACTTCTTCATTATCTGAAACTGCTTTACTGAGATCGGCCTTTCCCTCGGTTTTGGCCACGATCAGGTGATCGCAGTGTACAGTAGAGGGAACAGCGACTTTTTTACGGCCGGTGGTATCGAATTGAAGCAGGGCCATCTGGGCGGTGGCATCCTGCATGGCTACGCGGTCAGGGGCAAAATCCACATAATCTTTTCCCCGCTTAAAATCCTTGATATCAATGCCTTTCCAAAGATGTGCATAGAGAATTTTCTCAGCCAGGGTCAGGGGGCGGCCCAGTGCTTTACGGGCAGCATCCACTTTAGCGGGCATTTCAGCATATGTCTTTTTGATCAGATCCAGGTCAAATACCATGTGGGGAGCTTTAAGGTTGTTAAAAAATCACGGCAAAAGTACAAAAATTCACCTGTCTCTATAACTCCATCTTGGCAGTATTGTTCAAATTTTATATATTAGGACTATGAACAAACTGAAAAGCTTTGTGGAATGGAATGCCTTTGGCGTTTGTTCAGCCATTGGCAACCGGATGGGCATTGCCACCAGCCGGATCCGGCAGTACTTCATGTATACATCGATCCTCACGATGGGCTCCCCCATTATCATTTATATGGTGCTTGCTTTCTGGAGAAATATGCGCCGCTATATCTGGGCTGCCAAAAGAAATCCCTGGTATTACCTTTAAAAAAATGCCCGGACGAGCCGGGCAAGTTCAGTTACTTTATTGCTGAAATATTTTGTCGAAAGACTCCCGATTGTATTTATTTCTTTTTGGGTGTAATGATCACTACACCATTCTTTCCTTTTACCCCATAAAGATCTGTGGCATCTTTATCTTTTAATATACGCACTGATTCAATATTGTTTGTTGCGATTTTATTCATTTCAGCTTTGCTGATTTCTTTTCCATCATAAATATATAAAGGTGCTGATTCCGTTGTTTTGGACAATGCCGCATTTACTCCGGTACCAGGGCCGTTCAAAGAAGCATCCGTCCGGTTGAGATCCATACCTATTACTTCAACCACCCCGTTTTTTCTTGCTTCCACTGCCGATTTTGTGGTGATGTCGATTAAACCATCCTTTCCGGCCTCTCCATAAGTCAGCAGCACTTGCTGATCCTTGACCACATTGACCCTGCTGATTGCAGCAGGAGCGATCCTGTTAACCTCCTCAGGGCTGGCTCTTTTACCATCGACCAGATAAACGACCTGTCCAGTAATTTTATCGCTACCCAAATTCACCCTGCTGACATCTACCCGCTTTTCATTATTGAGGCTTTCATCCGGCAGCACTTCATAAATCCTGCTACCCTGAACTTTTTTTGCAGGGGGTGGCGGAGGAGGCTCTGGCATTTTGCCATATTTTTTCTCGAATGCCTTTTGCTGGGCCGGGTCACTGAAAAGATACGTTTCTGTATTTCCGTTTTTCAGTTGTACTACAGCCTTATCATCTTGAATATTGATACTCTTTACATGATCCGGTAATTTAACCGGTACTGCCGGAGCAGGGGGCGCCGGTGGAATTGGTCTTTCTTCCAATACCACACCCATCACAGGTCTTCCGGGTGCCATTGGCGCTATTGGACCATCCTCAATCGTACGAAAATTACCAGGAGGTGGTGGTGGAGGTGGCGGAGGCAAAGCCCCATACAATCCTTCATAATAATTTTCTTTTTGTGCCCATTCCGTCAGTAATATTTTTTTAACCACTTTGTTATTCCGGTCTTTGACCACTACTGTACAATTTCCTTTTGTATCTGTAATTGAGATCTGGTAGCCTTTTTCATTGAGATCATTCACTGCTTGCGGTGCGGGGACCGTATCATTGATTGACAATTCTGTTGAGGGCAATCCTTCGGCATTATTAATTTGGTTCAATAGCGGATACACTGTTTCAAAACTGATATCCTTTAAAATATTGCCGTTTCCAACCAGGTTTGAAAAAGAAAGATCTTTTGATCCTTCCGGAGAAAGTCCAAAAAACTCGACCGACTTACTGTACCGCTGATAGACATAGTCTTCTGTAAAATTGCCCCAGTTTTCGGTCTGCTGCAAAGAACCATAGCCTGGCTTGCTCACCAGCATGGTAAAAGACAACGGACGGTTTTCAAATGGAATTTCAAGCAAATAATATCCTTTGGAATCAGTTTGAACCCTGATATTTTTTTCTTTCACATAAATGGATGCATTTCCCAATGGTTTCATGGTGCCGGCATCAACTACTAATCCCGCTACATACACTTTCTGTTCTTTAGGATCTGTTTTTTTCTCATTATTCCATTGGCTCCGGAAAGCCAGTAGTAATACGGCCAGCAGGGGCAGGATAAAGAGGAAACGCACCAGGTGGACCCGGGCGCTTTGTAATTTGTTCATCATGGCTATACGTTTTTTTAATGAAGAGAAATTGAAAGGGGTTGCTATACTGTATTGATTGTTCCCCGTTACTTTCAGCAACAGGTACTGGTATTCTTTTTTAGAAATGCCATGTTCCAGCACTTCCTGATCGGCTATAAACTCGAGATTCTGCCGGATAGCTTTTTTCAGCATCCAGGCAAAGGGATTGAACCAGTTCAGCAGGCAAAGCAATTCGGTCCAGAGCATATCAATGCTATGCTTTTGACGAATATGTACAAACTCATGCCGGATGATTTCCTGCAATTCTGTTTCAGAATGCTGCCGGCGGTTGATAAATATGGAGTTTCCGAATGAAAAAGGAATAATCGGATCATTTACTTCATATAATTTCATCCCCTGATCGGATATACAAGCAGCTTTCTTCACCATCTTCCGGAATGAAAGTAACTGAAGCAGCAGCCGGAGAAACATCAGCAGCATCCCGGAAAGCAACATTAATCCAGCAATCTCAATATAGGAAAGGGATGATTCGCTGCCTGTTAATTCAGTAACAGACTGCGTATGAACGACCGGTACCCAGTTAATCACCTGACTGCCGGACCATTCATTTTTTTCCAGCACAGGGGAAATGTTGAAAAAGGGAATAATAAAAGAGAGCACAGAATAAGCCAGCAGGAACCAGCGGTTCCAGTTATAAAAAGTAAGTCTTCTTAATACCAGCTGATAAAAAAGAAAGACCAGCGCCAGGCTGATGGACACTTTGAGCAGGTAATATAATATGGCAACCATACTGATCATTTTATGGGTTACTTATTTCCTTTTTCGATGAGTTGAATAATTTCTTTCAGCTCTTTGGCGGAGAGTTTTTTCTGCTCTACAAAAAAGTTCACCAGCTCCTTATAAGAATTATCAAAGTACTCCTTCACTACATTCCCCATGAATTTCTTTTTATACTCCTCTTCGGTCACGGCCGGCCGGTAGAGATAGGTATTGCCGATCAGCCGGCTTTGCAGATACCCCTTCTTTTCCAGATTTTTTACAATGGAAGCTGCTGTAGTATAAGGTATGCCCTCTTCCAGGTGTTCCATAAAGGCCTTGATATTGCCTTCTCCGGTACGCCAGACCGCTTGCATGGTCTCCTCTTCTGTATGGGTGAGTTTTTCCATTTCTACGAAATTTTCGTAAAGATTACGAATAGTTCGTAGATAGCCAAATTTATTTTAGCTTTTTTGGGGGTTGCGGTTTAATTAACAGTTACGTTAACAGTTTGAAAAATCCCGGATCGGTTGTAAAAATGTAGCGTGTAAGTACCGGCACTCAGCGATGTGATCCGGCCCGTAGGACTGGCCGTATAGATGGCCTGGGCGCAGACAGCATTACCACAAGGTACGAAGCCCATCGCCGTGATATCGATAATATTACCGGGGTTTATGCCAATAGAAAACTGATCAAAACTGTAACAGAGATTGGCCCCGGTGACATCGGCCCTGAAACTGATACCAGTTGCCACGGTAGGATTGGCATCCACCTGTATGGCCGTGATGAGCAGACTGTCTTTACAGGCTGTTGGTTCCTCTTTTTCACATTGAAAACCGGTTACCAGAAAAAATGACAGAAAAAAAGCGGGTAATAAAAGATATTTTCTCATGCTTATATTATCTGTATATGACTATAACGGCCTGTAAACCGCTGCCTGATCAGAGCAATTCTTTCAACCGGGCAATCACCTGATCAATTTCCTCTTTTGTATTATGCCTGGAGAATGAAAAGCGTACCGGCACCAGATTGGGGTTATTATTAATGGCGCGGATGACATGACTGCCTACATCGGCCCCGCTGCTGCAGGCACTTCCACCGGATACACAGATTCCCTGCATATCCAGATTGAAAAGAATCATTTCTGATTTTTCCGTTTTCGGGAAGGATACATTTAATACCGTGTACAGACTTTGGCCCTTATAATCGCCATTGAACTGCACCCCGGCAATCTGCTGCTCCAATTGCTCAATCATATAGGTTTTAAGCGATTGTATATAGGCACTGTCTTTTTCCATACCGGCATCAGCGAGTTCCAATGCCTTGGCAAATCCAACTATACCATAGGTATTTTCCGTACCCGCCCGCATATTACGCTCCTGCCCGCCCCCATGAATCATGGGACGTACCTTGATATTATCATTGATATATAGAATCCCGACCCCTTTGGGACCATGAAATTTATGTCCGGCTCCGGTGGCAAAATGAACCGGTTTGCTGCGGAGATCAATTTTGTAATGGCCAACGGTCTGCACCGTATCTGAATGAAAAATCGCATTGTATTTTTTGCAGATTTCACCGGCTTTGTAAATGTCCAGCAGATTCCCTATCTCATTGTTGGCATGCATGAGTGAAACCAGACAGCGCTTTGTCTGGGCGGCCAGTTGTTCTTCCAGATCCTTCAAATCAATATGACCATCGGGTAATACTTTTACAAAACTGCTGCTCACCACATCATCCCGGTCAAAATGCTCTACAGCATGCAACACGGCATGGTGCTCGATGGGAGAAGTGATGATATGCCGGCAACCCAGGTCATGAATCGCGGAAGCAATGGCCATATTATCACTTTCCGTTCCGCCGCTGGTGAAAAATATTTCTCCGGGATTGGCATTCAGGATCTTTGCCACCGTTTTACGGGCCGTTTCCACCGCCAGCCGGGATTCCCTCCCGTAAGAATAAATAGAGGATGGGTTCCCAAAATGATCGGTCATATAAGGCAACATGGCATTCAGGACATCTTTGTCCAGTGCTGTTGTAGCGGCATTATCAAAATAGATTCTGGTCATAATAGTAGGGCTGCAATCGGTGATTGAATGGGACAAAGATAGTCTCCTGTAAACAGATAAAAGATGAACCCCATCAGTTTAACTAACTGCTGAATTCCTTTATATCGCGCATTAACTGCATGGCCATGTTACTGGCCTTGGTCTCCAGGTCACTTTCCGCATAAATCCGTATAATGGGTTCAGTATTGGAAGTGCGCAGATGTACCCAGTCATTGTCAAATTCAATTTTCAGTCCGTCTTCAGTATTCAGGGGATGTTTGCTGTACTTCTTACTGATCTTTTCAAATATTTCCTGCACATTAATCCCCTTTCCATTGGTGGCAGGTAATTCAATCTTGTTCTTGGAAATAAAATAATCCGGGTAGGTATTCCGCAGGGATTTTATACTTTTTCCAAAGGCCGCCAGGTGACTGAGAAAAAGTCCGATACCGATCAAAGCATCCCGGCCATAATGAAAATCGGGAACAATGATTCCGCCGTTTCCTTCTCCCCCAATAACGGCATTCACTTTCTTCATTTTCCTGACCACATTCACTTCTCCCACTGCAGAAGGATAATAGTTACCACCGTGTTTCTGTGTAATTTCTTTGAGCGCCTTGGTACTGCTCATATTGCTGACCGTGTTCCCCTTTATCTTACTCAACATATAATCTGCCACAGCCACCAGGGTATATTCTTCTCCAAACATGCTGCCGTCTTCACATACAAAACAAAGCCGGTCCACATCCGGATCAACAGCAATACCGAGGTGGGCCTGTTGTTTCACCACTTCTGCGCTGAGTTCAGTAAGGTGTTCTGGCAGCGGCTC
>DAORJS010000144.1:0-6740 GCA_035439185.1 Chitinophagaceae bacterium | reverse complement strand
AGGAGGCTTTATCTTTTTTTATTGGTCCCTGTATGGAAAAGCGGGAAGCCACAAGACCTACTCCTCCATCCATCTGGAGCTTATTGCTGTTTCCATCCTTCATCACCACATCCACCACGGATGAAAGTCTGCCCCCATATTGGGCGGGCATTCCCCCTTTGATCAGGGATACATTTTTGATGGCATCTGAATTGAACACGGAGAAAAAACCAAAGAGGTGACCGGGATTATATACTACTGCATCATCAAGGATGATCAGGTTCTGGTCGGGTCCTCCTCCCCTTACATAAAAACCGGCATTCCCTTCGCCTGCATTGCGTACGCCTGGCAGGAGTTGCAGGGCTTTTAATAAATCAATCTCGCCCATAAAGGCGGGAATATTTTTAATCTGGTTCATGGAGAGATCAATCTTTCCCATCTGAGCATTCTTCACATTTCCATCTCTGCGCTTGCTGTAAACCACCACTTCTGTATTGGCCGATGACCGGGATAACAGGTCTGCATTCAGCGTGATATTGCTGCTCAGGTCCACCAGCAATGTTTTACCCAGGTATGAAATATGGGAAACACTGATACTGTAGGATCCTTTTTCCAGCGTAATGGAATAAAAACCATATTGATTACTGGCCACACCCTTTGATTGACCATTTACAGAAATTGTGGCGCCAATGATGGTTTCTCCGGTGAGGCTATCCCTGATATACCCGTTGATCACATAACGGTCTGTACCTGATGCAGGATTTTGGGCTAAAAGGGGTGCTGAAAAGAGCACCAGCAGTATCACAGTGACGAATTTGAACATAAAGAGGATAACAGACTGTGCAAAAGATGGTTCAATTGCTGAAAAACCAGGGCAAAGATAATTGTCAAAGGGCAGAACATCGGCTGCATTACATTAATTTTGCCAGCTTAACATTTGATTATATTATATGCTGGCCGGATTACAGAGTCTTACATTTGAATTTGGTGCTAGAACGATCGTGGAAGATGCCACCTGGCATATTCAACCCGGGGAAAGGATTGGTCTGATCGGTTATAACGGAACCGGTAAATCCACTTTGCTCAAGTTACTGGTGGGGGAATATCTTCCTTCAAAAGGTACCGTGGAAAGAAGCCGTAGTACCAGTATTGGTTACCTGCACCAGGACCTGCTGAGTTTTGATACCAATGAGAGTATTCTGGAAGTAGCACTCAGTGCATTTGAAAGAGTACAGCAACTGGAAAAAGAAATCGAGATACTGGGGATCGAACTGGAAAAAACCGGGGATGAGAAAACCCTGCATGAATACAGTGACCGGCTGCATGAACTGGATACCCTGGGTGGTTACAATATTCATCATAAAACGGAAGAAGTATTACAAGGCCTTGGCTTTGCGAATGCAGATCTTTCCCGGCCTTATAAAGAATTCAGTGGTGGCTGGCGGATGCGCGTATTGCTGGCAAAGATGATCCTGCAGCAACCGGATCTCCTCCTGCTGGATGAGCCTACCAACCACCTTGACCTTCCTTCCATTGAATGGCTTGAAAAATACCTGCTGCATTATCCCGGAGCCGTGGTGATCGTGAGCCATGATAAATACTTTCTCAACCGGATGGTGACAAAAATTGTGGAAGTGTACCAGCAGCAACTGCATATTTATTCCGGCAACTTCGATTATTACGAAAAAGAAAAAGCCATTCGCATTGAAATGCAGCAGAAGGCCTATGAGAACCAGCAGGACTATATCCGGCAGAATGAAAGACTGATCGAAAGATTCAGGGCCAAGGCCAGTAAGGCAGCCATGGCACAAAGTCTGATCAAAAAACTGGACAAGCTGGAGAGAATCGAGGATGTGGAATTTGAACGCCCCAATATCCGGATCAATTTCCGGGTGGATAAAGTACCCGGTAAAATCATAACTGAATTATCACATATATCCAAATCATTCGGCGATCAGGTCATCATCCGTGATTCCAGTGTGGAAATTGACCGGGGCGATAAAATAGCATTGATCGGTGCCAACGGGAAAGGTAAATCAACCCTATTACGGATCATAGCTGGTATTGAGACTTTTTCAGGAGAAAGAAAATGGGGACATAATGTAGAAGAAAGTTTTTATGCCCAGCACCAGCTGGAAGCATTGAATATCAACAATACCATCATTGATGAAATGAAGGAATGCGGCAGCCAGATGACGGAGCTGGAACTACGCAGTCTGCTGGGTTGTTTTTTATTCAGTGGGGATGATGCGGATAAAAGAATCAGGATACTCAGTGGTGGAGAAAAAGCAAGGGTGGCCCTGGCCAAGGTGATCATCAGCAAGGCTAACTTCCTGATGCTGGATGAACCGACGAACCACCTGGATATGCATAGTTGTGATCTGCTGATTGAATCCCTGAATAAATACGAGGGCACCATGATCCTGGTCAGCCACGACCGTTATTTTGTTTCCAAAACAGCCAATAAGATCTGGGAAATCGTTGATCAGGAAATCAAGGAATTCAAAGGAGGGTATGAAGAGTGGGTACAATGGAAAGAAAGGATGGCCAAACAGGAAATAGAAAAACAGAAGGCTGCGAATGCAGAAAAGCCTGCTGAAAAGGAAGTGATCAAAGCGAAAGAAGAAATAAAACCCGTAAAAGAACAGCCCACAGTTGCTGCGCCCGTCAATAAAGAACTGAAGAAAGAACTGCAAAAGGCACAGAAGCAATTTCAACAACTGGAGGAGCGGATTGCCGGGTTAGTACAGCAAAGAGCCACACTTGAAGCTTCGTTGGCTGATCCTTCCACTTATTCTGATAAATCAAAATTCCTGGAAACAGAAGCAGCTTACAAAAAAGCGGAACAGGAATTGAAACAACTGAATGAACAGTACGAAAAGCAGTTTGAAAAAATCATGCAGCTGGAAGAGAAACAATCCTGACGCAATATCGGGTTATTAAAAGTTTCGTACCTTTTAGTAACAAAAACCAATGATATGCGGCAAAAAATCATCTTTATTTCCGCAGCATTCGTTGTTGCGCTGCTATTTGCATTCACAGAGAAAGTACAACAAAATAATCTTCCGGAGCGCCAGCAGTTTTTTGCTGACCAAAAGAAAAGCATTGTCCGTTGCTCCCCCGACTGGAATGAATTGAAAGAATGGCTGGAGACATCTGACATCCCTCCCTTACCTGGTGCCGGAAAATACGAGTGGAAAATCAGTACAGCCAATGACAGTGCCCAGTTCTATTTCAACCAGGGTATCAATGCCTACTACGGTTTTCATATCATTGAATCAATGGCGTCTTTTGCCAAAGCCTCCCGGTTTGATCCTGAATGTGCGATGTTATATTGGGCACAGGCACTTGCCTATGGACCTAATATCAATGATTTTGGTTATATCGCTTCCCCGGCAGCTTTGGAAGCACTGGAAAAAGCGAATCAGTTCTCGGTAAAGGCTTCCGGTTTTGAAAAAGCGCTGATTGCAGCAATGTCTGTCCGTTATATAGCTGATTCTGCGGATGCTACCCGGAAAAAATTAAACGAATTTTATACTGCTAAAATGCGGGAAGTCTCTCTGCAATTTCCGGGAAACACAGATGCAGCCGTACTTTATGCTGATGCCATGATGCTGGAACATCCCTGGGATCTATGGTTTAATAATGGCAGTCCCAAGCCCTGGACACCTGCTATCAGGGCTGTTCTGGAAAAAACCTTAACAGGCAATCCACTCCATCCCGGGGCTAATCATTATTATATCCATGTGATGGAGCCTTCTCCCTTTGCTGCAAAAGCACTTCCCAGTGCAGAAAGACTGGGCATCACCAATCCGGGGCTGGCTCATTTAGTCCATATGCCTTCCCATATTTTCTTAAGAACAGGACATTATCAAAAAGGTGTAGCGGTGAATACCAAAGCTGTTCAAAGTTATCAGCAGTATCTTGGACTGTATGCTCCGGCAGCAGGTGCCGACTTCCTCTACCTGATCCATAATCTGCATATGAAAACCAATCATGCCATGTTGAGTGGTCAATACAACGAGGCGATTGCTGCAGCCAGAGAAACAGTAGCCGGAATTCCTTCGGATTACTTAAAAATACCGGCCCCCATGGGTAATTATATTCAGTATATCCATTCCACCCCGGTACTGGTTTATCTGCGTTTTGGAAAATGGGATATGTTGCAGGAAATGAAAGCTCCGGAGAATGATGATCAGGTCCTCTCCCAACTATTATATCATTTTGGTCAGGGGTTTGCCTTTGCCAAAATAAAGAAATTTGATTTGGCTGCTGAAGCATTGGATCAGGTCAGGGAACAAATGAAAGATTCATCGCTGTATCTGCCCTTTGTTCCATTCTCTCCTGCGATTGAAGCCGCAAGAGTAGCCGAGCAATTACTGTTGGGGGTGATTCATGAAGAGCGGAACCTGATGGATGGTGCCATCCGGCATTACCGATTGGCCGACTCCATTGAATCCAATATGGTTTATAATGAACCCAGAGACTGGTTGCTGAATCCCAAACATTATCTGGGCAATGCATTGATGAAAGCGGGTAAATGGAAGGAAGCAATTACCGTTTTCAAAAAGGATTTGTCAGTAAATAATAATAATATATGGTCCTTAAGCGGTATTGTAAGGGCTGCAGAGCAAGATAAAAGCTACAAGGAAGGAGCCAGCTATCGAACAACATTGAAAAAAATTGCTGCAGGGGCAGATCCCGGTATTAACCGCCCGGTGTTTTAATCAAAAAATGATTGCGGTAAATCAAACCGGTTCCCGGGGTTGCTGATCACTGGTATTTGAACCCTCCTTTTTGGGGGCCATTCCAAAAACAGCATAAGCGAGTGCCAGCAAACCCAGAATAAATACCAGGTATGGAATTCCCCTGATTTTAGAGGGAATGGAATACCGGTCATGTCCCCACATCAATTTTATAAAATATCCCCCCACCAGCATAGCGATTCCCCCCAGGATGCCATAGAGTAATCTGTCTGAAAATGATTCTTTCTTCATGGTTTTTGATCAACGATGGTAATTCCCTTTATTAAATCGGTGACCAGATAACTGGCCAGTTTCCCGCTGGTGGCATCGGTGCGACCATCAGTCAATCGCGTGGCTCCTTCACAAATATGAAAATAGGCCACCTTTGTATCAGCAGCGGCAAAAGAAACATATTGACGGGCATGTACCGGACTGATCCCTACTGGCGTCATGGCACTGCTGAGTGTATTCTGAATTCCATCCAGATCAATATCGATACCCGTCATGGTATCTTCGGTAAAACCGGTGGCATGAGAAACGGCCTGCATGAAGGTCCTTTTCTCATGTACAAAAATGTCTTCGAAAGTGATACAGTCAATAAAAGGATTATTGACAATATCCACCCAGCTGTTTTGCGGTATATAATTTTCATGTAAACCGATCACGCAGTATTTCTGCAGGTATCCGTCTTCTTCTGCATAACGAAATGCATTTCCGCTATGACGCCCTTCCAGTGGCCGGTAATCCGCATGTGCATCCATATTAATACAATTGATCTGGGCCAGTTCAAGTTTGCCGGCCCGGTACCAGCCTTTAGCGGCTCCCTTGATCAGGGGATAGGAATTGTTATGGCCCCCTCCGACTACAAGGGGTATTTTTTTATTTTCTGTAATCAGTTTAACCAGGTGCTCCACTTCATCATCAATCGTATTCACGGCATGCCGGTACGCTTCAATACGTTCCTCATCACTTTTAGCCGTGGTATCAATCAGGTACTGGATATCACCAAAATCAAAATGGCCCAGCAGCAAAACTTCATTGCCATCAAAAAAATCATTGCTTTGAACGTTGAGGAAAGATTGCAGAAAGGGTATCCAGAGTGTATCCGTACCCCCGATACCCAGGTTGCCCTTGGCCCCTAAATCTTCCGGGATCCCGAATAATACAAAGGGGGCTGATGATTGCCGGATTGAATTGGCAATATCTTCCGGATGATGGGCTACCTGTATCCGCTCACCGGTCTTGGTTTCAAACCGCCTGATTTTCGTAAGCGAAAGCAGGTCAGGTTTGCTGTAAATTTTAAAATGCTGCATGTTAATTTCCCCTGCTGCCTTTAATGTGAATAAGGCTGCGAAAGAGTCCTACAAGGTTACGAAGCTGCTCATGAATAAAAAAAGAAAAAAACAGCGGCTGGCTGATCAGCCCTGTGAAGCAACTTCATTCCCTTCCTGGTCATAAAATCCGGTCTTTGTTTCTTCAGGAAGGTCAGTTGACTTGATTTTGGATTCCTTTTTCATCATTTTCCATTGCTTATCATTCAGCTTGGGCTGAACAGGATCTGCCACAGCTTTTTTGCTTTTGACCTGTTTGGCATATTTCAGGTTATATGTATCCGGATCCAGATTGGATTGTGTGGATGCATCCAGGACGGATTTCGATGCCTTTTTTGAAATCTTTTTAGTGAACTGCCATCCGGGGTTTTTTTCTTCTATTTTTTTAAGGCTCATGTCCTCAGATTTATAGTATGAATGTACAAAATTATCCCTTTCTTACCAGCCCAGCCCCAGGCAGGTAAACTGATGCAGGATTTTAATCTCAATGGCTTTGTAAATGGCCTTGGTTAATCCATGCGGAATATTGGTAGCATATTCTTTTTTTGCCTCCAGCAGGGCCATGGCCGGTGGTAATCCGTTCCTGATTCCGTTCCAGAAGGAAATATGCATGGGTTTCCCAAAGAAATTTTCATGAATAAGGCGGCGAGAATAATGTTCCCCTGTGCATCCTTCAAGGCCGTAG
>DAORJS010000143.1:0-6804 GCA_035439185.1 Chitinophagaceae bacterium | reverse complement strand
GCTGTTTGGAATGCTGCCCTGTCATCCCCACAGCATTGTGGGGGCGGGTTCGAGTTATGTGCGATTTGTTTTACAGCATATAGAATTGAGTGAATTTTGCCTTCATGGCTTTTTATGTATATATAATCCAAAGCGAAAAGGATAACAGTTATTACAAAGGGTATTCTATGAATCCCCACATAAGGTTACAACAGCACAATAATCGGGAGTCAACATATACAGCAGGAAAATGCCCATGGAAACTGGTTTATGTTGAAGAATTGGGGTCTAAAAAAGAAGCATTGATTCGTGAGAAAAATTTGAAAAAAGCAACGCTGGAAAGAATTGAGGCCGTGATTCGTCACCCTAAAAATATCGTTCAACAATTTTTGAGTAAGTAAATGTGGTAATTCAACTGGGATTTATTTTAAGGCTCAACAGAATTTAAGATGCCGCCCTGTCATCCCCACAGCATTGTGGGGGCGGGTTCGAGTCCCGTCCGGTCCGCAAGAAGCTCCACAGCAATGTGGGGCTTTTTGTTTTTTGGGAATCTCCTGATTTTAATGGCGCATATCAGAAATAACTGATTAGGCAACATTTCCGCTTTTTGTCCCTGATTATCAATTATTAGCCCCTCAAACCGCTATTATCATATAATCCTTAATTTAGCCCCTCATTTTAAGCCTATGCCAACTGATGCCAACAGGCAATTCCTGGATTTTGAGAAGCCGATCAAGGACCTCATTGATGAGATCCAGACCATGCGGCACCGCCAGGAAAAAACCAAGATCGATTTTTCAGATTCCATTCAGAAACTGGAAGCCGGGATTCTTGAGAAAAGAAAAGAAATCACCCAGAACCTCAGCAGCTGGCAAAGAGTACAGCTGAGCCGCCATCCCGATCGCCCCTATACCCTGAAGTATATTGATAAAATGACCACACAGTTTGTGGAGTTATACGGGGATCGCAATGTAAAAGATGATAAAGCCATGGTGGGTGGCTTCGCCAGTCTGGATGGAGAAACGGTAATGATTATCGGCCAGCAAAAAGGGATCAATACCAAAATGCGTCAGATGCGCAACTTCGGTATGGCCAATCCCGAAGGTTATCGCAAAGCACTTCGCCTGATGAAACTGGCTGAGAAATTTAATAAACCGGTGATCACATTGATTGATACACCGGGTGCCTATCCTGGTCTGGAAGCCGAGGAACGAGGACAGGGAGAAGCCATCGCCCGTAATATCTATGAAATGATCCGCCTGAAAGTACCGGTGATCTGTGTGATCATCGGAGAAGGAGCCAGCGGCGGTGCATTGGGTATCGGCGTTGGCGACCGCGTGTACATGATGGAAAATACCTGGTACACTGTTATCTCTCCGGAAAGTTGTTCTTCCATTCTCTGGCGCAGCTGGGATAAAAAAGAAGTAGCGGCTGAACAACTCAGACTGACCGCTGAGAAAATGAAGGGCTTCGGTTTGATTGATGGTATTATCCCCGAACCATTCGGAGGGGCACACTGGGATTACCAGGAAGCTGCGAATATTCTGAAAGATTTTCTGGTACCCGTACTAAAAGAATTAAAAACTATCCCCGCAGAACAAAGAGTGAATAATAGGATTGAGAAATTCGGGAAAATGGGATTTTGGGAAGAAGTGTAGGGAAGTCGATAGTCAATAGTCGATAGTCGTTAGTCACCCCCAACCCCTAAAGGGGAGAAGAGAAGTCGGGAGTCAGCAGTCGGCAGTCGACAGTCAGCAGCGTTTCACATTAGTCAGGCAATTAAAAAATAAATCAGAAGAATGTCACTCAGGGAGAAATTTACGGGTACGGGTATTGCAATTGTGACTCCTTTTCATGAAGACGGAAGTATTGATTGGGAGAGTTACAGCAAGCTGATCGAATTCTGGATCAGCAGCAGTGTAGAGTACCTGGTAGTATTGGGAACTACCGGCGAAAGTGCTACCATTCACGGTCAGGAAAAGCAGGAAGTATTTTCATTTGTTGCCAGAGAAGTGGCCGGTCGTTTGCCCCTGATGGCCGGTATTGGCGGTAATGATACCCATGAAGTGGTTCAGGCTATCACCGGCTTTGACTTGAAAGGCTATGATGCGATTTTGTCAGTCAGTCCCTATTATAATAAACCCAATCAGGAAGGAATATTCCAGCATTATAAAGCCCTGGATGCTGCCACCCCCTTGCCCATCATGATGTACAATGTGCCATCCCGAACCGGGATGAGTGTATCTGCTGCCACACAATTACGCATCGCCCGTGAACTTAAAAATATTTTCGGCACCAAGGAAGCCAGCGGCAATTTTGATTTGCTGAACCAACTGATCAAAAATAAACCGGATGATTTTCTGGTGATCAGCGGCGATGACCCTATCACTTTGCAAATGATAGCACAAGGCGCAGAAGGGGTGATTTCTGTTGTGGCCAATGCCTATCCAAAAGATTTTGCGGCCATGGTACGGCTCTGTCTGGCAGGAGAATTTAAAAAAGCCAGCCCCCTGCATTATAAATACATTGATATCATTGCTTCCATGTTTGCTGAAGGAAGTCCCAGCGGGGTCAAAGCCTATCTGGCTGAAATGGGTCTTTGTAAAAATACATTCCGGTTACCGGTTTATAAGATTAGTGATGGAATGATGGAACAGATCAGGCATTTGATGAAGGCAGCTCAATAATCTATATTCATGATGTTGCGGTTTCTCCTCATATTTTTATTTTTCAGTTCAACCGCTTTTGCCCAGTCTGTACGATTCCTCCTGGAATCATTACCAGGCAATCATCCTTCGGGTTCATCCATTTTTTTGGCCGGGTCCTTTAATCGATGGAATCCTGCTGATACACTATACCAATTTCATCAGGATGCCGGCGGACAATATTTTCTTCAGATCAGTCTTCCGGAAGGAAATCATGAATACAAAATCACCCGGGGCAGTTGGGAGAAAGTGGAGTGTACAGGAACAGGCGCATCCATCGGTAACCGGCAACTGAATCCAGCCACAAACAGCGAAATAAAATTGACAGTAGCCGGATGGCAGGATTTGCTGGGAGTAAAAGAAAAGCCATCCACATTCAGCAAACAGGTTAGTATTCTGGATACTGCTTTTTATATCCCGCAATTAAACCGTAAGCGAACCATCCGTATCTATTTACCCGCTGATTATGCCGGGTCGAAGAAAAGATATTCAGTGATGTATATGCAGGATGGCCAGAATCTTTTTGATGACCGGACATCCTATGCCGGGGAATGGGGAGTGGATGAATACCTGGATTCAATGGTGAAAAGACCCTGTATCGTAGTGGCAATTGATCATGGCGGAGAGTATCGAATGAATGAGTACTGCCCTTTCGATTTTGTACTTGGTCAAAATCAATCTAAAAAACAAATAGGAGAAGGGAAGGCCTATGTCTCATTTATTGTAAATACACTGAAACCATTTATTGATAAAAAGCTGCGGACCAAAAAAGAGAAGGAGCATACATTCATCGCTGGTTCTTCCATGGGCGGACTGATTTCGCTTTATGCTGCACTGGCCTATCCTAAGACCTTTGGTGGTGCCGGTGTTTTCTCTCCTTCAGTCTGGATCTGTAAAAATGAATTGCTGGCCTTTGCCAAAGTAAAGGGTCCGTTGATGAGTTCCCGTATTTTCTTTTACAGCGGGAAACAGGAGAGCCGTGAAATGGTACCTGATATGCTGACCATCTTTGAAACCCTTCAAAAGCGGTCGAAGTCGAGAATGACTGTAATCATAAGGGATGAAGGACAACACAATGAAAGGACCTGGAGAAAGGAGTTGCCAGGTTTTTTCCAATGGATACTACGGGATTAGATTTCGTAACATACCCCTTCGAGTGCCAGACTGGTTTCGGGGAATACTTCTCTGGCTTCCTGTTCAAATTCTTCCAGTGTATCATACTTACTGCTGAAATGTCCGATCAGTAATTTTTTAACCCCCGCTTTTACAGCCATTTCAGCCGCCTGTTTACTGGTAGAATGAAACCGGGCTTCGGCTCTTTCCCGCAGGTTATCCAGATAAGTGGTTTCATGATAAATCATATCAAATCCTTCAATATGCGGAATCAGGGATTCATCATACCGTGTATCTGCACAAAAAGCATAACGCCGGCCAGGTTCTGCAGGACTGGTCACCCATTCGTTTTTGACCAGTGTGCCGTCTTTGCGTGTGTAATCTTCTCCGTTTTTTAGCCGGTCGTAAAATGATTGGGGGATTTCATAGGCTCTGGCTTGTTCAGGCAGGAGTGAGCGGGCTTTTTTCTTTTCCGTAAAGCTGAAGCCATAGCACTCAATCCGGTGATTGGTCCGGAAGCATTTAACCGTGAGTTTGTCAGTATCCACCAGGGTAGCTGGTCCGGTAATCGTATGTAATTGCAACGGAAAACAAAGCTGGGTATCGGCTACTTTCAATTGTAGTTCAATAATCTCTTTCAGCGGGGAGGGACCATAAACATGCATTTCCTGCTGATGACTTAACAGGCCAAGGGTATTCAGCAAACCAATCAGTCCGAAATAATGATCCCCGTGCAGATGTGAAATAAAAATATGGGAGATCTTACTCCTGCGGATTTTGTAATTAATCAGCTGTATCTGTGTTCCTTCTCCGCAATCGACCAGGTAGTTTTGACCATCAAGGGTTACTACCTGACTGGTAGGGTGACGGTCGAAAGCCGGAACAGCGGAATTATTACCGAGAATTGTAACTGAAAACATCAGGTGCCGGGTTTTGGTGTGGGCGGTCTGGAGGAACAAAACTAAGACTAAACCGGGTTCTCATTCGCTGCATCTTCATCACCGAACATTTCCCTTTCCATTTCCTCCATTTGCACAATATCCCAGGCTTCAGATTCGGTAGGGGTTACATTCATCAACTCCAGTAATTCCTGCTGGTCCAGAAAGTCTTCGACCGCCTGCTGCAGCTCACAGATGACAAAAGAAGCCCCGCTTTCGTAAAATTGCTGTTGAATTTCCACCAGTTTTTCAGCGGCAACCGGCTCTACCGAACCAACCTCATTCATGCGGAGTACCAGGTTTTTGACCTTGGTTCCAGCCTTTTGGGCGTCATTTTGCAGGTAGGAAAGCAGGTATTTTTCCATTTCCCCTGTCATACTAGCAGATAAAACAGGTTCTGACAGTGTTACAACATGGAATTTCTCTTTGGTATCAGATTTGACATTCATAGTTGCAAATGGGTTTCAGCGTTTAGCAGCACCCTTGGGGGCTGGCTCTAAAATGGAAAGCTGTTAAAACTGTGAGGTAAAAACAACTTAACTTATCAACATTCCGTTTATAATAACGGGCAAACCCGAACCGAATTTATTTGTTAATATTGTAGCACAACCAATTATCTTCAATGGATAACAATTTTTCAGCACAGGTTAAAGAGATTATTTCTTTCAGTCGGGAGGAAGCACTCCGCCTGGGAAATGATTTTATCGGCACCGAACACCTCCTGCTCGGACTGATCAGGGAGGGAGATAATACTGCCGTCAAGATCCTTAAAAGCTTCAATGTAGACCTTTATGAACTTCGTAAGGAGATTGAACTGGCCGTGAAAGACAAGACCGGTAAGAATATCGCCAATATCAATAGCCTTCCATTAACGAAGCAGGCAGAGAAAGTGATTCGTGTAACCGTTTTGGAGGCAAAGGCACTGAAAAGCACAACGGTGGAAACGGAACACCTGATGTTATCGATTCTCAAAAACAAGGAGAATATTGCCACGCAGATACTGAATCAGTTTGATGTGGATTATGACCTCTTCCGTCAGGAACTGGGGATTGTAAAATCCAATGACCCGCGTGCGGAATTTCAGGATGAGAATGAAGATGATTTTGATGAAGAAAAGAAATACTCCCAGTCAAAGGGCAGTTCCAAACAGGGAGGATCTAAAAGTAAAACTCCTGTGTTGGATAATTTCGGCCGGGATATTACCAAAATGGCCGAGCTCGGGGCCCTGGATCCGATTGTAGGCCGTGAATCGGAAATAGAAAGGGTGTCTCAGATTCTTTCCCGACGGAAAAAGAATAACCCGATCCTGATTGGGGAACCCGGCGTGGGTAAGACGGCCATTGTGGAAGGACTGGCCCTTCGGATTGTACAAAGAAAAGTATCCAGGGTTTTATTTGATAAGCGGGTGATTTCTCTGGACCTGGCAGCCCTGGTTGCCGGAACCAAGTACCGTGGCCAGTTTGAAGAGCGGATGAAAGCCATCATGAATGAACTGGAAAAAAACCGGGATGTCATTCTGTTTATAGATGAGTTGCATACCATTGTGGGGGCAGGCGGTGCGAGTGGATCGCTGGATGCCAGTAATATTTTCAAACCGGCACTGGCCAGGGGAGAATTGCAATGTATTGGCGCTTCTACACTTGATGAATACAGAATGTATATCGAGAAAGACGGTGCCCTGGATCGTCGTTTCCAGAAAGTAATCATTGATCCGCCCAGTGTGGAAGACACGATCAAGATCCTCAATAATATCAAATCCAAATACGAGGATTACCATAATGTGAACTATGATGATGAAGCGATTGATGCCTGTGTGAAGCTGAGTGACCGCTATGTTACGGATCGTCTGCTTCCGGATAAAGCGATTGATGTGATGGATGAAGTAGGAGCGAGGGTACACTTGAAAAATATCAATGTGCCGCAGACGATTGTTGATCTCGAGCAGAAGATTGAAGATGTGAAGAATGAAAAAAATAAAGTAGTGAAGAGCCAGAAATTTGAAGAGGCGGCTTCCCTGCGGGATACAGAGAAAAGATTACAGGAAGAACTGGAGAAAGCCAAGTCTGACT
>DAORJS010000142.1:0-6917 GCA_035439185.1 Chitinophagaceae bacterium | reverse complement strand
AGTTTTTGGCAAAGGGAAGGGCCTGATCAATTTCTTTGCCTGCACCGGGCAGATCAGGAAAAGAATAGGATGTATTGCGCGGATAAACCGGATTGCTGATAAATAGTGGATTCTCCAAGGCAAATGCAGCGGAGTCCATTTTGCGGGATTCAGGAATACTATTGAAAGACTGGCGTAGATTGCCATTCCAGTTCGTATAAATTTTCAATATTTTCAACCGGAGGGCTATTAAATCTCCGATCGTGGGAGCCACTGAATAACTGCAATGATCCAGCAAAATAGAATGATCCTTATATGGACTCAGCAGGTAAAAAGGCAGTGTGCCCAGGTTCAGCGCCGGAATAATGATCAGGTGTTTATTGGTTTCATTGAACCAGTCTGGCAACAGAAGGGCTGTGGCTTTTTTAATTAATTGCGGGTAGGTTAATCCGGCAGTAGCTGCCGGTGGTTTAACGATAGCACCTCGCAGATTGGGCATCCGGCTATCGGAGAGTGAGTAGAGACCGAGAAGATGGTTGAAATCAGTCCCCAGTTGTAATATCTCCTTTTTGGTAATGGGTAGGTATACTTTCTCTTTCACTTTTCCCGGTTCCAGCACCACCCTTCTCAGGGTATCGTTGTAAAACTGGTAGAAGATGATGAGGATCCCCTGGTCGTCCGGGTACAATTTCTGCAGCAGGGCGGCCAGTTTTTCGTCGGAACTGATATCATTATCCTTGTAAACAGAAAGAATTTTTTGTATTGCCAGATCATCCATTCCCCTGACCTTGAGCAGATCGGATACCTGTTCACTGTAAATGCGGTAGGCTTCGGCATCTTTCCCCTCTGGTTCCGGTTGGGCCAGAAGGATAACGGGGAACCATATACAGATTATCAGGAATACGAATCTATTCACACGCATACCTAAAAATAGGAATTGTAAACAGAATATCTCAGTATTGTGGAAACATACTGCCTTGCCATGATATGAGGTACAACCAAATCACCTGCTTATTCATCCATTATGTTAATTTCACAGGAGATACCCGCCAGAGGGTATCTGCGCTTTCTTTTCCTGTTTTAAATTTATACCATCAAAGTACCACCACACAACCAATTTGATATGAAAAAGATTTGTTTCAGTGCCCTGCTTCTCCTGATGAGCTTTTTCAGCAGCCAGGCACAGACCAAGCGGGCCCTGATCATTGCCATCGGGGATTACCCGGATTTTGAGACCAACAAATGGAAAGCCATTAATTCGATCAACGATGTGGACCTGATTAAAAATGCATTACTGAAACAAAAATTTCCGGAAACCAATATCAGTACACTCACTGATGCAGCAGCGACCAAGGAAGGTATTGAAAATGCGTTCAAAAAACTGGTGCTGGATGCCGGACCGGGAGATGTGGTGGTGATTCATATTTCTTCACATGGTCAGCAACTGGAAGATGATAATGAAAATGAGGAAAGTGACGGACTGGATGAAGCCATTGTACCTTATGGGGCAGTGTACTCCATGGATAAAAGCATATTCAATAAAGTTTCAGCAGGCTATTACCGGGATGATCAGTTTGGAGAAATGGTGACGCAGTTAAGAAATAAACTGGGCAGCAAGGGCGATTTACTGGTTTCGATTGATGCCTGTCACTCCGGAAGCGGTACCAGGGGTAATGTGGCGCTGGCACGTGGTAATAATGCCCCGATGGTCAGCAATAATTTTGCTAAAAAGAAATTACCCGAAAAAGATGAAGCCGGTGTATTCAAGGAAAATACAAGGACCAAACTGAATCTCTCCAATGCCTCCTCTTATGTGGTTTTATCCGGAGCGCAGGCACAGGAGTTAAATTTTGAGTGTCTGGATGATCAGAACAGAGCCGTAGGTTCTTTATCCTATGCATTCAGCAAAGCCATTTCTAACCTGAGCGGCAAGATTACTTATCGTACCCTCTTTGCACAGATCGAAGATGTAATGCGGGAGAAAGCGCCTAAACAGAAACCCGTGCTGGAAGGGGATGGTATTGACCGGGAATTATTCGGCGGGAAATATGTAAAACAGGAACCCTATATCACATTGAATGCAGCATTGAGTACCTCTAAAATCATAGCCTTGAATGGTGGAACCGTATCAGGATGTACACCAGGATCAACTGTTGCCCTCTACCCTGCCGGAACGGCTGATCCATCAGCTGCCACTCCACTGGCCAAAGGAACGATAACAGATGCCACCAATTTTACTTCGAAAGTAAAACTGGAGTCAGAAAATGCTGAGCTGTTGAAAAAAGGAGTATGGGCATTTGTAACGGAGACGGTCTATGGTAATGGAAAAATAAAAATCGGATTGGACTCAATAAAAACAACGGATAGCTATGTAAAGCTGCAGGAAGGATTAAAAGATTTTCAGCTGGCTGAAATCAGTGCAGTTCCTGAAGTATATGTTGGCCGTTCAGAAACCGGTTCGGGATGGGCGCTCCGTTATGCAAATTCCGGGGCTGTATTTGTGGATGAAATTGATATCGACGATGCTAATGCATTCAAGGAGCTGCTGAAAAAATATGACCGTTTCCGTTATCTGCAGAACCTGAAGTTTACGGAGAAAGGATTAACCGCCAGGGTGGAATTGGTATTCCTGGATGAAAAAGGAAATATAGATACCGCCAAAATGCGGAAGCGGACCAAATTTGGCAGACTTGAAATTCAGAAAGACGATGAGATCTATGTAAAAGTGGTGAATACCGGTATCAAGAAATTCTATGTGAATATTGTGGACATCCAGCCGGATGGTAAGATCAATCCGGTGATTCCAAACAAAAACCTGACTGATCTCAATAATAATCCGGCTCCGATCCGCTGGGAAGATTGTGCCGTCAACCGGGGTGATTCATTGTTCCTGAAAAACCTGGCCATCAGTATTCAGCCTCCTTATGGCAATGAGGTCTTCAAGGTATTTCTTTCATCTGATCCGCTGGATCTGGAAGATATACTGACAGATAACAATGATAAAACCAGCCGCAACAGCCGGGGTGTATTAAATAACCTGGCAAAAATATTTAAAGAATCAGAGCTGACTCCAACGGGTACCCGTGGCGGAGAAGGCAAGATCAATACAGCGCAGAACGGAACGATATTCGGGGTGAATTTTACGATTGTGCCGAAAGAGTGAGGAATAAAATAATCAGTAGGAAAAGCAACCGAAATTTCGGTTGCTTTTTTTTTGAATAGATATATGCCGGTATGGTTACCGGATAAAATAAGGTTCGCTCTGCAGGTACTCAAACCTGTTATTAATAGTACTTGATTCTCAATAATGAGTCCAGGTATTTTCCCTTGTAACTGGTTTTACTTCAAACAAATTGAATCAATTTTATGAGTAAAGAAAATTTAAAGGATATTAAGGCAATTTACGCCCAACCCGCTATGAGACTATTTTGTCCTGAAATTGGGTAAAAAGCCTGCCGTAAGCCTTTGAGCGGCTATTGTTTAAAGCGTTTCAGAAAATTTTATTTCTTTTTGGCAGAAATGGTTTACCCCTGTATATTTGCACTCCCAAAATTAACCAGCCTTCGCTAAAGCTATGGCTGTCGAAGAGGGAGTTTAGCTCAGCTGGTTCAGAGCATCTGCCTTACAAGCAGAGGGTCGGCGGTTCGAACCCGTCAACTCCCACTAAAGGTCCCGCTTTCAGCGGGATTTTTCATTATGGCAACTACCTACTGTGATTTTATAAGGGAAAAAGGAAAGGGTACAGTTCACGAAGAGTACCATGATTCGGAATATGGCTTTCCGATACATGATGATAACCTGCTCTTTGCAAGACTGGTACTGGAGATTAATCAGGCCGGACTGAGCTGGGAAACCATATTGAAAAAGAAGGATCATTTCTTTTTAGCCTATGATCAGTTTGAGATTGCCAAAGTGGCAAAGTACTCCGATAAGAAAAAAGAAAAACTGTTACAGGATCCCGGCATCATACGCAACCGCTTAAAAGTGGAAGCTGCGATACATAATGCGAAGGTCATCCAGGGTTTACAAAAAGAACATGGGTCCTTTAAAAACTGGCTGGATCTGAATCATCCCAAAACAAAAGAGGAATGGGTGAAATTGTTTAAGCAGCAATTCAGATTTACCGGAGGAGAAATTTTAAATGAATTCCTCATGAGCACGGGTTATTTACCAGGTGCACATCATCCCGATTGTCCGGTCTATAAAAAAATAGCTCGGTTAAAGCCGAAATGGATGATGAAATAGATGATTATTCTTCCATTAGTTTTTTAGTATATCCTATCCAGTCTGTTTCACCAGCCGGTACAGGGAAACGGGGTGGTATACCCTTGAATTCATATTTCCATTGCTCCCGGTAGACAGTAGTGGTCCAGCTCAGGTTATTGCCACAGGGGGTTGTTATTGTCATTACATTTCCATAACCGGTATAA
The DNA here is from genome assembly GCA_035439185.1 of Chitinophagaceae bacterium. GTDB lineage: Bacteria > Bacteroidota > Bacteroidia > Chitinophagales > Chitinophagaceae > JJ008. The sequence goes on along the minus strand of DAORJS010000142.1, from coordinate 2,508 downwards.
CCTCCCGAATTTTCACCCACCATGATCGACTTTTTACTTTGTAAGACTTCAAAAAGAAAGGATTCACAACTGCTGGCGCAATTCCGGTTATAAACAACTGCAATCTTTTCCGGATTTCCTTTGTTCATGCTGTATTGAACCTTTTGTGGCTTTCCATTACCAAACCCGATAAAACTAAACGCCGGGGCTTTTTTCATGAGCGCAATCGGATACCGGAAAGGAGCAGTTGCACCTGGATTACGCAGTAACAACAAGGAATCGTATTGTTTGTAGGCTGCGATATTATCAGGGGTTGCAAAATATTCCATCACATCATCGTCAAAAGGGTTGGTATAAATCAGGGGCATCAGTTTTTTATAGGAAGCATCAGAGCCACCGCCATTATCCCTTATATCAATAATGAGATGAGGAAATTTTTTGATTTCAGGTAAAATGCGCTGGTAAAATGAATCCAGTTTATTGGTCAGTCCTGCATCAAAAGAACGGATAGTAATCAGGGTGGTTTTATCATCCAGTATTTTAAATGAGAATAAAGAGGGTCCGGAAAAGATGGAAGGATTAACGGCAACCTGAAGGCCTTCTTTTTTCCAGTTGTTGAGTTGTAAAATTCCGTTTTTTATCAACGCAGTTTCTGCATTCCAGCTGTGATTCCTTAAGGCAATTAAAACGTCAAATAGGCTGTCGTTGACCTGCTTTAACTCAAACTTTACCTGACCTGGTTTCCAGAGTCTGGTTTTTGATTGCAATATTACAGCTGCATAATCACGGTAAGAAGTCTTGCTTTTAATGAGCGCAACCATATAGGTGCTGTCAGTGGAATAATAAATACCCTCCGGACTTTGAAACGAATCATTTTTCCGAAGCTGTGCCAGATAGTTGCTGTCCGGTGATAATGTTTCCGTTTGTAAAAAAGCGGGGCTATTAAAAAATGCAGCTAATGCTGCACTGTCATTCTCTGCCACAATATTGCCTGATGGTCCCGTGATATTACTGTGATGATCCTGCAGGTAGCGTATATATTTTTTAAGATAAAGCAGGCAATACTTAGGATCTTTAAGCGGACTGATTTCCGATTCCAGCTGCTGAATAAATGCCTTGTAGGCGGGTTCCTCCGGTGATTTTATTTTTTTGTTGAAACCGCCATGATTGGTTTCGATGTGCTTTTTGATAAAATGATAATCCTTAATACAGCTACAGGGTTGGCAAAAAACCCTTGAAAGCAGGAATAGGCAGAGAATGGTTAAGAGGCAGCGCATGGCCTTTTTTTGTGTAAAACGACCCGGAAACAGGAATGTTACATCAATTAGGGTTCACTTCTGGCAGTCGGTAATGCTGTCCGTCTAGTACCACCAGCTCATCAATTTCATAATTCCAGAACCGGTACAGGGGTGATTTGGCAAGGATTTTTTCCACTTCTTTTTTACTCTCCGCATTCAGGGTGATCCAGGCCCGCTGGGTCTCGATACTCACCGCATAATGGTCAATAATCCCTTTGTTGATCAGCATACCGATATAGGTCCGGTGTGGGGGCACCAGGGACATAAATTCCTCGGTCATCTCAAACTGTATCGTTACCTGGTACTTGATCATCTATTTAATTGACAATTTAAATCTACAAAAGTTGCACGTTGCACCATACAATGTTTAAAACTATTAATTTTACAGCCCCGGAACGTTAGCTCTCCCGATAGCTATCGGGATGGTTTAGGTATAGGAACGTTAGCTCTCCCGATAGCTATCGGGATGGTTTAGGTATAGGAACGTTAGCTCAGTTGGTTTAGAGCATTACTTTGACAGAGTAGGGGTCACTGGTTCGAATCCAGTACGTTCCACTGATTTTGTGTAGATGGCAGAAGTGTATATTTTATATTCCAAATCCTTGGACAGGTATTATATTGGAAGCTGCGAAATATTTTCTGAAAGGTTGTTGCAGCATCAAAATGGACAATTCTCAAGGTCTTTTACTAAAGGAGCCAGTGATTGGACGGTTTTTTTGCAAATTTCTTCCCTGACTTATAAACAAGCCAGATCGGTAGAAGCTCATATCAAACGTATGAAAAGCCGCAAATACATCATTAATCTTAAGATGTACCCGGAATTAAGGCAGAACCTATTAAGCCGATTTTCTGAATAGAAAGGCTCCTTTAGGGCACCAATAACCCTTTCAAAAACACATTTAAAGAGTAGGGGTCTCCCGATAGCTATCGGGAGGTTCGAATCCAGTACGTTCCACATCGCCCGCCGTAGCTTCAGCGAAGGCGGGCATCGCACTCAAAAGCACCGTAGCTTTAGCGAAGGCGGGCATCGCCATCAAGAACGCCGTAGCTTCAGCGAAGGCGGGCATCGCCCTCAAAAAAACACCATCAGCTTTAGCGAAGGCGGGCATCGCCCTCAAAAACGCCATAGCTTCAACGAAGGCGGACATCGCCCAAATACTATGTGACCTTAGTAAAATCAGGCAAAACTCCCCTACCCACTTTACCTGGGAAAAGCAGTTTACCAGCCAGA
>DAORJS010000141.1:3976-6920 GCA_035439185.1 Chitinophagaceae bacterium | reverse complement strand
GCCTTTCAATCCCAAAAACGACAACTTGTCATCAATTTTGTGGTTTTGGTATTTGGACGGATATTTGAGGTTAAGGATACTTGTTGAAAAGTTTGAAAGTTGATAAGGCAAGGCCCCCCTTAACTAAAACAACTTCTCTCTTCAACATATCAACCTTTTAACTTGTTAACTAATCAACATGAGCTTTAACTCTGAATTTGAGAAATACGCCGTTAAACACCACGGCATTTCCAGTAATACCCTGAACAGTTATGCCTCTCACCTGGTAACCGCCCTGACCCCGAATATTATTGAGGAACGCTCCCTGAATATTGCAGTGATGGATGTGTACAGCCGGCTGATGATGGACCGGATCATTTTTCTGGGCTACCCGATCAATGATGAAGTAGCCAATATTGTGATTGCACAGATGCTCTTCCTCGATTCATCAGACCGCACCCGTGATATCAATATGTATATTAATAGTCCGGGTGGCAGTGTGTATGCCGGTTTGGGCGTGTATGATACCATGCAGTTCGTAAGTCCTGATATTTCCACTATTTGTATTGGCGTGGCCGCTTCCATGGCCTGCGTATTACTCGGTGCGGGAACCAAGGGTAAGAGGGCGGCACTGAAACATGCCAGGATCATGATGCACCAGCCCAGTGGGGCTATTGGCGGACAGGCCAGCGATATCGAAATCACCGTGAATGAAATCCGCAAACTGAAAAAAGAGCTTTATGATGTGGTGAATATCCATACGGGCAAACCGGTGGAGCAGATTGAAAAAGATTTTGACCGGGATAACTGGATGACCGCCCCCGAAGCCAAGGAATATGGACTGATAGATGAAGTGTTACTGATCAATCCGAAGAAACAGAAAAAGGATTGAGGAACAGAGGAACAATTGAACAGAAGAACAAATGAATTTTGATTGAAGAAGTAAAACTGAAAAAGATTCAAATATGAAAAGTAAACAATTTTTATACGGCGATTACCGGATGGAAGATGAGGAAGAAAAAGAAGAGCGTCCGAAAAGTGATCAGGAAACCGGTATGTTCAATAAAAAACTGGAACGTTATTTTTTTGAAAAGCGGGCTGTTTATCTCTGGGGTGTCGTGGATGATAAAAGTGCCAAAGATGTAGTAAGCAAACTCTTGTTGCTGGATGCAGACAAGCCCGGAGAAGAAATCAAATTTTTTATCAATAGTCCGGGTGGCGTGGTCACCAGTGGCATGGTCATGTATGATACCATGCAAATGATCAAGAGTCCGGTGAGTACGATCTGTATGGGTCTCGCTGCTTCCATGGGAAGTATCCTGCTCAGTGGCGGGGTAAAAGGAAAGCGTTTTATTTATCCGCATGGTGAAGTCATGATCCATCAGCCTTCCCTGGGTGGTTATATCCAGGGCGTGAGTGCTGATCTGGAGATCCAGGCGGAGCAAACCCGTCGGGTAAAGGAAATCGGCGCGACGATTCTGGCCAAGAACTGCGGTAAAACCGTGGAGCAGATTATGAAGGACTTTGACCGGGATTACTGGATGGATGCCAAAAAAGCCCTTGAATATGGCATCGTTGATGGCCTGGTAGACAAGCTGTAAAGAGCTAAGCAATAGACTTTTATACTTCAGTTGTAAATAAAAACCATCCTTCCCGGATGGTTTTTATAATTTTGCATGTTACGAATCCGTTTTTAAAGCGTTATACCTCAAACTACAATGGCTAAAAACCCCCTCCACTGTTCTTTCTGCGGCCGCAACCGGGATGAAGTAAAAATTCTGATCGCCGGTCAGGAAGGACATATCTGTGAAAACTGTGTGGAGCATGCCCGTGAAATCATTGAACAGGAACTGAATATCCGCGATGAAAAGGGCAACTCTAATTTCAAACTCACGGTAAAGAAACCGGTTGAAATCAAAAAGTTCCTCGACGAATTTGCCATTGGCCAGGATGAAGCCAAGAAAGTGCTGGCGGTAGCGGTGTACAACCACTATAAGCGTTTGCAGCAAAAACCGACCGATCCCAATAACAGCAGCGAGATAGAGATTGAAAAGAGCAATATCATCATGGTAGGCGAAACCGGAACCGGTAAAACACTGCTGGCCAAAAGTATTGCCCGGATGCTGAATGTACCCTTTGCCATTGTGGATGCCACGGTATTTACCGAAGCCGGATATGTGGGCGAAGATGTGGAGAGTATCCTGACCCGTTTACTGCAGGTATGTAATTATGATGTAACGGCCGCCGAGCGTGGTATAGTTTACATTGATGAAATAGATAAGATCGCCAGGAAAGGTGATAACCCATCCATTACCCGTGATGTAAGTGGTGAGGGTGTACAACAGGGTATGCTGAAATTACTGGAAGGAACCGATGTGCTCGTGCCGCCACAGGGAGGACGCAAGCACCCCGAACAAAAGCTGATCAAGATTAATACCCAGAATATTCTCTTTATCTGCGGTGGCGCATTTGATGGCATTGATAAGATTATTGCCCGCCGGGTACAGACCAACACGATCGGTTTTAATGTAGATAAGGAACAGCAGGACAGTATGAAAAAAAACCTGCTGCGTTATGTGAATGCTACCGATCTCAAAGCTTTTGGATTGATTCCGGAATTACTGGGACGTTTGCCGGTGGTAACCCACCTGGATCCTTTGGATGCGATCACCCTGCGTGCCATTCTTACCGAACCAAGAAATGCACTGATCAAGCAATACAAGAAATTATTTGAACTGGAAGGTATCAACCTGACTATTGACGATGAGGTACTTAATTTTATGGTAGAAAAAGCCATGGAATACAAGCTGGGTGCCCGCGGTCTCCGCAGCATCTGTGAAGGTATCCTGATTGATGCCATGTATGAACTGCCTTCTTCCAACGAAACCAGTTTCACCCTGGATATTGAATATGCCCGCCGCAAATTCGATCATAGCAAGATGAGTTTGCTGAAGGTGGCATGAGG
>DAORJS010000141.1:1891-3876 GCA_035439185.1 Chitinophagaceae bacterium | reverse complement strand
CTGGAATGTTCCGGGCCTTTTTTATTTTCCTTATTTTCGAAAAACAACTTTCAATTTTCTCCCGATAGCTATCGGGATTTCAACTTTCAACTTAATAAAATGAAGGAATTAATCGAAAAACTGAAATCAGAAGCTGGTCTTACTGAAGAGCAGGCGAAGAAGGCCGTGGATACGATCAAGCAATACGTCGTGGAGAAATTCCCCATGCTGGAAGGCGCGGTGAATAATGTATTTGGCGGAGACAATTAAATTGCCCCCGCCCCGGCCCAAAGGAACCCTCTGGAGCAGCAGCATGCCTCCTGCCGAAGCAGGCACCGGAATTATTTTCAGTTTATCTGATGTTTCCGCATTTTCTGCCGCGGGGACTATTGGCCGCTTCATAAGGAGTAAAACTGCGGCTGCAGCTTTCCAGGAAAATAATAGCAAGGATGGCGATCAGGAAAATTTTTGTTCTCATGAGTAGGGATTTTTAGTTGTTTCCGGCTGATCCGGTGCATGAAAGTAATCACCGTGAAGGAAAATGCTAAATGGAAATCCCTGCTGAAATATGCTATGGAAGATTGGTGAAAAATGTCACGTAGTATTGCTGTAACGGCATTCGCAGTTTATCAGGGAGTCTGGTCTTCTTTACGTGTCAGGAATGAAATAATATCATCAGTCGCGGCTTTCAATGCCGAATACAGATTATTGTCAGCTGTTTTAACGGGATAATACCGTCCGCCCCGGGGCAATTTTTCAAAATTCAGTGGCATAGCAGTAACGCTCCATTTAATGGAATCAACTGGTGCTCCCGGGAGTAAAAAATTCCGGTAAATGGAGAGATTGACCAGGTTGACGGCCGTCCGGAATTTCCTGCTCATTTCTTTTATTTCCGGAAGTGGCTCATTTCGCTTTTTGTATTCCTGCATCACAACCCCCATTTCAGCCCGGGACAGTTCCCGCATCGTACTGCTGTCAACCAGTTCAATTCCTTTTAATGTAAAACAGGTGGAGATAAAATCAATCACCGAATCCGGCTGTGTTGGTAAGGCGCTCGAAAAATTGATGTGAACTGGTACCAGAACAATGTCTTCCTTACCTTTATTGGTTTGTGCTGAACCTTTATCCGAGAGGATAAAAACCAGTAAAAGAAAAGAAACTAATCTTACCATGTAATTTATTTTTTACCGGTTGCCGCCCAGTAAATCCCTGCATAGAGATGCTGGAGGAATACAGGATCACGATACACCGCAGGAATATGTCCCAATGCTGTATAAAAAGAACGTCCCCCATCAAAATCATGGTACCAGGCAATGGGATGAAAATCCCCCATCCCCTTTGCTTCTTTTGTTGCATTTTTCGCCGCCGGATTATAACTGCTTTCATCCACGCTGAGGATATAATTCAGTCCTTTTATTTTTTCAGGACCGAACTCGTACCATTCATCGGTCCAGAGCGGGTTACCGGTAAAGCCCTGCAATCCTGGAAAAGTGTTGGCCGTTAATTGCAACCTTGCTGTTTGAATCGGCGGATGTAAAAAAAACATCCTGCCCACGAGTTGTGTGTACCATTCCCAATCGTATTCAGTATCAGAAGCACTGTGGATGCCTACATAGCCTTTACCGGATTGTATAAACCTCTCTACTGCTTTTTGCTCTGCAGAATCCAGAATATTTCCCGTGGTATTCAGAAAAATCAGCACCTGAAATGACTCCAGGTATTTATCATTGAGTTTCCCTGCTTCCTGGTGCCATTGCACATCAAAAAAATGACGGTTGCCCAGTTCCTTAATGGCAGCAATCCCGTCCGGAATAGACTCATGGTGCCAACCTGCTGTTTCGGTAAGCAGCAGGGCTTTGAATTGTTTGGGCTGGGCTTTTGCAAAAAAGCCGTTAACCAATATGATAAGTGAAGAGAGGAAAAACCGGGATAAACGCATGTTAATTCAGTTAAGCTGACTATTCGATTAGCCTGTGAATATACAATACATTTAAAAAAACATCCCG
>DAORJS010000141.1:0-1791 GCA_035439185.1 Chitinophagaceae bacterium | reverse complement strand
AAGCTGACTATTCGATTAGCCTGTGAATATACAATACATTTAAAAAAACATCCCGACGCGAGGTCGGGATGAATTTAATGGGTACTTTCTTGTATCGTCCGGAATGCTCCGGGGTTTTTCAAAGCCCTCCAAAATGCCGGTGAAAACCGGTTTGATGGGGGTCGTCCTGTGTATTTTTAACTACATCCTCCCTGGTTACCGCAATTCAGACATTTGTAACAGGTACCGCTGCGCATCATGATATGTCCGCATACATTACAGGCAGGTGCATCACTCTGCATACTCTTCGTAGCAGCGCTCAACGCATCCAGCCCGCCTTCTGTCTTCACAGCCTGGGCAGTCCGCTGGTTTTTCACCGGCTGGGGAGCTACTGTACCTGAAGAGGGAGTAATCCTAACACTGGATAATTCCTGCTCTTTCGCATATTCAAGACCGTTAGAAGGAATTTCATCCCAATCATCGGCACCGGTGTTCAGTACTTCGGGTTTATCCAGCACATGAACCAGATCGGTACGACCGAGGTACTCGTAACCCAGCACACGGAAAATAAAGTCAACCAGTGATGTGGTGGATTTGATATTCGGGTGCTCTACAAATCCGGATGGATCGAAACGGGTGAAGGCGAATTTGTCCACGAATTCTTCCAGCGGTACACCGTACTGGAGACCGATAGAGATGGAGATCGCGAAACAGTTCATCATGCTGCGCATGGTGGCGCCTTCCTTGGCCATATCAATAAAGATCTCACCCAGGGTACCATCACCATATTCACCGGTGCGGAGGAAAATCGCCTGTCCGTTGATCTTGGCTTTCTGGGTAAACCCACGGCGCTTAGCCGGCAGGGCCCTTCTTTCCACGATACTGGCCAGTTTGCGTTTCAGTTTGGTATCAGGTGAAGCCTGTACCCTTTTCTGTACTTCTTCCAGCAGTTCCTCTACGGTTAATTTACCAAGGTCAACAATATTGGATTCCAGTGCTGCTTCTGCAACTTCTGCAGTTTCTGCAGCCTGAGCGCCTTCTTCTGTTTTCTTTTTCTTATCTGACTTGTTACTGAGGGGCTGAGATAATTTAGAACCATCACGATAAAGTGCGTTGGCTTTTAATCCCAGTTTCCAGCTCAGGTGATAAGCATCAGCAATTTCATCCACACCGGCCTCATGCGGCAGGTTGATGGTTTTGGAGATGGCACCACTGATGAATGGCTGTGTGGCACCCATCATGCGGATATGTCCGTGTGCATGGATATAACGCTGACCTTTCTGACCACATTTATTGGCGCAATCAAATACAGGCAGGTGCTCTTCTTTTAATCCGGGAGCACCTTCCAGCATCATGGTTCCGCATACATAATCGTTGGCAGCTTCAATCTGCTCATCGGTAAAGCCAAGGGCTTCGAGCAGGCTCCATTCAAAATTGTTGTATTGCTCCGGAGTAAAGCCCAGTCTTTGCAGGCATTCTTCACCCAGGGTGTATTTGTTGAAAACAAACCCAATTTCAAATGCAGTGATGGCTGCAGCATCCAGTCGCTTGATTTCATCGGCAATAAAGCCTTTTTCACTCAGGGTCTGGTGATTGATAAAGGGCGCACCGGCAAAAGAGGCTGCACCAGTTGCATACTTGATGATCTTGTCTGATTCAGCCTGAGTATAACCCAAATTGCGCAGGGCAGTGGGTACAGACTGGTTGATGATTTTAAAGTAGCCACCACCAGACAGTTTTTTAAACTTCACGAGGGCGAAATCAGGTTCCACACCGGTGGTATCGCAATCCAATACCAGTCCGATTGTACCG
>DAORJS010000140.1:0-6944 GCA_035439185.1 Chitinophagaceae bacterium | reverse complement strand
CCCGGGGGTTTGCTGCGCTATGGTATTCCCGATTTCAAACTGGAGAAATGGGTGGTGGACCGCCGGATTAAATTCATGGAAGAAGAAGGAGTGGTATTCAGGTGTCTGGCGAATGTGGGGGTGAATGTCAGCATCAATGATCTCTTAAGAGAATTCAATGCCATTGTACTCGCGGGTGGAAGTACCACGCCGCGGAATCTTTTTATTCCTGGCAGAGAGCTGGAAGGAGTGCATTTTGCAATGGATTTTCTGAAGCAAAGTAATAAGCGGGTTGCCGGCAAGGATCCATTGGCCAATCCGGCTATTGAAAGTAATATCCTGAATGAAGAACTTCTGGCTACCGGAAAAAATGTAGTGGTGATTGGTGGTGGTGATACCGGCAGTGATTGTGTGGGAACTTCAAACAGACAGGGAGCCAAATCGGTTACGCAATTTGAATTATTACCCAAACCACCGGCTGAGAGAAATGAGTTCATGCCATGGCCTTCCTATCCCATGTTATTAAAGACCACCACTTCTCATGAAGAAGGTGCGAACCGTCAATGGGCGGTGGCGACCAAGGCATTTATAGGAGATGAAAAAGGAAAATTAAAAGCATTAAAAATCGTGGACCTGGAATGGAAGATTGTGGATGGAAGACCCGCGAGTTTTGTTGAAGTGGCCGATAGCGAAAGAGAAATTCCCTGTGAACTGGCTTTACTGGCGATGGGATTTGTGCATCCGCAGCATGTGGGTTTTATCAATGATCTGGGAGTGGCATTGGATGAACGGGGTAATGTAAAAGCAACAGAAAAAGAATACCAGACTAATATTGCTAAAATATTTTCAGCCGGTGATATGCGTCGCGGACAAAGTCTGGTCGTTTGGGCCATCAGTGAAGGAAGAGAATGTGCCTGCCGGGTTGATGAATTCCTGAACAACGGAAGCGGAACCATTCTGGAAAGCAGGGACCGGATGTTGCAATTTGCATGATCAATTTTACCCTTAATAAAGGCCGGGACTACCCGGCTTTTTTTGTTTTAAGACTTAAAGCAAAATAGCATCAGCCTCATGGCTTAGCCTGTCTGATTTTTACCCTTTGTGCCTTAGTGCCTTTGTGGCAAAAACCATTGCCTCGACTCTGATGAACTTCTTTAAAAAAATCTTTTCTAATACATTATTATTTTATTTAATTTATATATTTTTCCACAATTGCCCCGATTTTTAAACAATTTGAAATAAATAGTTCATTTAATTTCAAATCCTAACACTCGTTAAGTACATAATTTGATACTTTCACAGCAGAATATTCATATTTATTTTTTCTTTAATTAAACAAACAGCTATGAGTAAAAAAACGGTTAAGCAGGTAGCTCCCTTCCTGATTTTATTGGGAGTAGCGGTTGCAGCCATATTCGTCAGCCCCTCCGCTTCCTTTGACCCGGCTTCTGTGCTGGGTGAAGATGGTAAGTCACCAAAGTATGTTTACAACAGCGGTGATATTTCCTGGATGCTGGTATCCTGTGCTTTCGTTTTTTTGATGACTCCTGCCCTGGCCTTTTTCTATGGTGGCATGGTGGGACGCAAGAACGTGCTTTCAACAATGATCAAGAGCACAGTTTCTGCGGGTATTATTTCTGTACTGTGGATCGTGGTGCAGTTCAGTCTTTGTTTTGGTAAATCCATCAACGGCATCATCGGTGATCCTACCACATTTCTGTTCTTCAAGAACGTAATGAATGGTGAACCCTGGAGTCTGGCAGCAACTATCCCGCTTCCTTTGTTTGCTTTCTTCCAGTTGATGTTTGCGATCATCACTCCCGGACTGGTAGTAGGTGCTGTAGCGGAGAGAATCCGTTTCAGTTCTTATTCCCTCTTCATCGTTTTATTCGGCGTACTGGTGTATGCGCCATTGGCACATATGGCCTGGCATCCTGACGGACTGATGTTCAAATGGGGTGTACTTGATTTTGCCGGTGGTACTGTAGTACATATTTCTGCCGGTATGGCCGCATTGGCCGGCGCCATTGTGCTCAAACCACGGAGAAGAAGTGTCAGCCATCCTCCTGCCAATATTCCTTATGTGCTGATCGGTACCGGTCTGCTCTGGTTTGGCTGGTTCGGATTCAATGCCGGTAGTGCTGTAGGTGCCGGTTCACTGGGTGTATATGCATTTGCCACCACGAATACTGCTGCAGCAGCAGCCGGTTTATCCTGGATGTTCCTGGATGTGATCCGTGGTAAAAAACCTTCAGTACTCGGCTTCTGTATCGGTGCCGTGGTCGGACTGGTAGCCATCACCCCTGCCTGCGGATTCGTGGGTGTACCGCAAGCACTGTTTATCGGATTTATTGCTGCGATCATTTCAAATCTTGTCGCAGAATTTCTTAAGAATAAAACCAAACTCGATGATCCGCTGGATGTATTCGCCTGTCACGGATTAGGGGGTATGACCGGTATGCTGCTCACCGGAGTTTTCGGAAATAAAACCGTGAACTCAGTAGTGGTAGACGGACAATTCCTGATCCAATTGAAAGGAATGGCATTGGCAGTGGCCTTCAGTTTTGTGATGTCGTTTATCATCTTCAAGTTCATCAATCTCCTGCTGCCTTTACGGGTGAATGAGCAGGAAGAAGAAGAAGGACTGGATGCTTCACAACATGATGAAAAATATGTTCAGGGAACCTTACTCGTTCAGAACAATGGTTCACTGGAACTCGAAGAAAGATCTGCTGAAGAGTTTGTTAAGTAAATAAAATCGAAAAAGGCACTGCGTTTCCCGGTCGTAACCGGGTGGTATAATCTTCTCGCAAAAGCTTATACCTGCTGTGCCCTTTTCTTCACATTAAAAATGCATTACAATGATACGCAAATTATTTGTGGGAGCCATTTCTGTGCTCTCCCTCAACCAGGCCTTTTCACAAGTAGCCTCCGCCCCCGTTCTGACCGCTGATTCAACTGTTCAGGCCCCCGAAGAAGAGAAAAAAGCACCTGCATTGACCATTACCGGATCTGTTGATGCTTATTACCGGAATGACCTGGCCGATGTAAAAACCAATAGCTATACCAGCTTTACCCCCCTGCATAATTCCTTTGCACTTGGAATGGCCAGTATCAAATTTGAACACAAGGGAAATAAAGTAAGTGCTGTGGCTGACCTCGGTTTTGGTCCAAGGGCCAAAGATTTCTCTTATAATGATGATGGTATCACCCAGGCCGTTAAACAGGCTTATGTTTCATACGCGCCTGCTGATTGGGTTAAATTCACTCTCGGTACCTGGGCTACCCACGTTGGGTATGAGTTAGTTGATCCTCAACTGAACAGAAACTATAGTATGAGTTATATGTTCACCAACGGACCTTTCTCTCATACCGGTTTCAAGACCGAGTTCACCAAAGGCAAACATGGTTTTATGCTGGGTGTGGCCAATGCCACGGATTACAGAATCCCGGCCGAAGACCAGATCAATAAAAAAACATTCCTGGCCCAGTACAGTTTCCTTCCCAGTGATAAACTGAAATTTTATCTGAACTATGTAGGCGGACAAAACCCCGATACGTCCAAGACCAGTCAGTTTGACCTCGTGGTACTCGGCAAAATCAATGATAAGTTCAATATCGGATTCAATGGTACTTATAATTCCACCCGTGTATGGGATGGTGCCAAGAACCTCGATGGTAAACCCTGGTGGGGTTCAGCCCTCTACCTGAACTTTGATCCTAAAGCATGGTGGGGATTAACGCTCCGCAGTGAACTGTTCAGCGATAAAAACCAGTTCAAGGCATTTGCGGCTGCTGCTGAAGGCGGACAAATCCTGGCCACCACCCTCTCTGCCAATTTCAAAGCCGGCGGATTTATTTTCATCCCTGAATTCAGGATCGATAATTCAAATAAGAAAGTATTGTTTACAGATAAGAACGGTGGTCTGACCAAGACAGCAAGCAGCTTCATCTTTGCAGCGGTCTATTCATTCTGATCTGTGCGGACATAAGAATTTAAATGGCAAGCAATCGTTAAAAACCCTCCGTTTCCACGGAGGGTTTTCTTTTGAAAGGCTCCCGGTCAGCAATACTGTAAATCTGGTACTACCATAATCATGTGATCCCGGCATTACAGCAGACAAGTCTCCGTACTTTCGGTATCATAAAGATGAAAAGCATTTTCGTCCATACGATTTTCGCCATTTTGTTTGGCCAGATGGCGCTTGCTCAAAGGGATCTTCCTGCAGTTCCTGATAAGTTCCTTACTGCTGCTAAAAAAGATACCGCTTATTTACGATTTCAGACTGAGCTGAATGCGCTCATCAAAAAAGCAAAGGGCCGCACTACCTATGCCACTGAGGCGGCCAGCTTATTTGCACAAAACAAAAATCTGCTGGAGCGGGTGAACAGACAATATAACAGAGGGGAAAACATGAACCGTTCCGGGTTCAAGCCCTTAACGCTCAAGATCAACCCTGAAATCCTCAAACTGATGACCGGTTTGGCAAAAGTAAACCTGCAACGGTCTTTTGAAAAGCCTTACAAAAACTGGGGTTATGTACATCTGGCCAATGCCAGTACTGCCGAATTGCTGCAAAATGATTTACAAAATGGTGAAATTGATTTCAGTGTTTATGCCAGTTCTCCCTGGGCACCAAGTTTCAAAGATTTTCACAGGGGATTCAGGGCAGTGGCCAAAGTCCCCAATGATCCTGACATCATTGCAGCCCAGGTACATTTTGAGTATTCTTTTTACTATACCGGATGGGATACATACGGAGCTAGTAATGGCATGCAGCTGGTTTTTGGCCCTTCCAAGAATTTTATTTCTCAGGCACTGAATAGTTCAACAGACACCGCAGTTTTCGCAGCCGGTTATAATATTCCACCCGTTCGGTTCACAATTCTGGGAATAATGCTCCCCTGGGATTCCATCAGCACCGAAATAAAAGAGATGCATGCAGACCAGGAGGGTGCTTTCAGTATCACAGGATATGTAAAACCGAACGAAACTGTAGATTTTGCCATCGGTGTTGGTTATATGCATGGATCAGTTTACGGCATCAATGGTCACTACCTGTATGGCGAATTCAGGCTAAAAAAAGCAACGATAACATACCTCAAAACCTCAGGAGATTAAAATATCACCCTAAACCAATGGCTCTTGCTGGCTCCGGGTACTACCATTCAGGTTAATCAATGCTTTGTCATATACCCCGCGAGCAACCCTTCGTACTTCAACCTTCGTACTTCGTATTTACCTTGGTTCCTGCTGACTGAGACAATGGAAACTTCCCAGTCCCCAGATGATATCGGTGGAATCAATTCCCACTACTTTTCTGTCAGGGAAGCAGTCCTGAATAATCTGCAAGGCCTTATCGTCCCGGTCAGAACGGAAAGTAGGGACAATGACCGATTGATTAGCGATATAAAAATTAGCGTAAGAACAGGGCAGGCGCATGTCTTCATACAGGAGTTCCGGCGGCATGGGCAATTCCACAATATTCAGCTGCCGGCCATTGAGCAGGCGCATGGTTTTTAATTGCCGGAGATTATGTTGTAGCAATTCGTAATTATCATCTCTTTTATCCTCTTCAATCACCGTGATCACCGTATCCTCGTTTACAAATCGTACGGTATCATCAATATGTCCGTCTGTATCATCCCCTACAATTCCCTCATCCACCCACAATACCTGCTCCACGCCGTAATAGTTGCATAAGTATTCTTCAATCTGCTGCTGGTTGAGATGCGGATTACGGTTCTCATTCAGCAAACAGGCGGTGGAAGTCATCACGGTTCCTTTGCCGTTGAATTCAACAGAGCCGCCTTCCATTACGATTCCGGGATGGAATACCGGTATATCAAAATGCTTTCCGATTAAGGTTGGCACTACATCATCCAGATCATAGGGAGGATATTTATTCCCCCAGGCATTATAGCCCCAGTCCACAATTACTTTTTTAATATCCGCTGCAGGATTCACCAGAAAAGCCGGTCCGTGATCCCGGCACCAGGCATCATTGGTGGGATGAAAGAAAAATTCCACTTTGGATAAATCCACCGATTCTTTTTCCAATTCACTGATGGCAAAAGATTTCATGGCTTCATCCGCCACATTAATCCGCACCAGTTCTCCCTTTGTAAGCTCCTTTACAAATTTTGAATAAGAAGGATAGATCGTATGGATCTTTCCTGGCCAGGAAGCTTCCTTATGCGGCCAGCTGAGCCAGGTAGCGAGGTGGGCCGCAAATTCAGCGGGGAAGGAGTATCCGAGTTCTTTTGGTGTTTGATTGGTCATTTGGAAATTTTCAATATTCAATTTTCAATGTTCAATTCTCAGCTAACTCTCCGTATTGAACGGACTCAGCAATAAAAGAAACTTACCACTTCATTCCTGCCCGCTTCAATACCTGAACATTGAGTATTGAGCGTTGAGCATTGAACATTTTCCTCCTCATTCGTCGATGAACCTCTTCGTTATGGGCTGATATGAATCAATCCTCCTGTCCCTCATAAAAGGCCAGTGTGTGCGGTAGCGATCTGTTTTTTCGAGATCCAGTTCCAGGACTTTAATTTCTTCTGCATCATGTGATGCTTTGTATAAGACTGTGCCAAAAGGATTCGAGACAAAGGATCCGCCCCAGAATTTCATGGCGCCGTTTTGTTCCAGTCCGACCCGGTTCACACTCACCACATGCACCCCGTTGGCAACGGCATGACTCCTTTGAATGGTTTGCCAGGCACCGTATTGCTCGGTATTTGTTTCTTCATCCTGTGCCGTGGCCCAGCCAATCGCTGTGGGGTAGAATAAAATCTCGGCACCCATCAAAGCCGTGATCCTGGCCGCTTCCGGATACCATTGGTCCCAGCAGATCAGGACGCCAATCTTTGCAAATTTTGTATTCCAGACTTTATAACCCAGGTCACCGGGAGTGAAATAAAATTTTTCGTAATAAGCCGGATCATCCGGTATATGCATC
>DAORJS010000139.1:0-6946 GCA_035439185.1 Chitinophagaceae bacterium | reverse complement strand
TAATGTTTGTTGCAGGAATTCCCGCTTCCGGCGGGCCACTTCCACCTGTACACCGTCACTCATCAGCAGGAGGCCCTGTTTGTCATAACTTTCAATATGTGCGGGGTTGACAAGGTGGGATTTATGCACCCGCAGAAAACGATGTCCTTGCAGGATTTCATCATATTCTTTAAGTGTCTTGGCTGATACAAATACTTTTTTTCCGATCAGGTGAATATGGGTGTAGTTACTTTCTGCCTGCAGCCGGATGATCTCATCCAGTTCCACATATTTTACTTCTGCTGTACCTGCCAGGGCCAGTTTGAATTGTTCTCTGTTCCGGTGTGCAATATTTTGAATAAAATTCCGGAACAAAAGCTGACCGGCCGGGGCATAGATTTTTTTTGCTTTATACCTTTCAACGGCTTTTCTCAGCTCCGCTTCATCTACCGGTTTTAGCAAATAGTCCAGGGCACTGAAACGGATCGCCTGTATGGCAAATTCGTTATAAGCAGTGGTGAAAATCACTTCAAATTCCCAATGGTCAATGGTCGTCAGTAAATCAAAACCACTTTGATGGGGCATTTGTATGTCCAGGAAAAGAATATCGGGTTTAAAGGCCCTGATCAGCGGGATGGCTTCCTGTACACTGCGGGCAGTCCGGATGGAACTGATATCCGGACAATATTGTTCTGCCAGCCATTGCAGAAGATCAATGGATGATTGTTCGTCGTCAACGATCATTGCTTTAATCATATTTCCTCCGGATTATAATAAGGAATATAGATTCGGACCCTTGTGCCTGCCGGTTGATTTGCTTCGTCATAAAGATCTTCAAATTCGATACTGGCCGGTTCTCCGGTTTTCTGTTGTAATAAAGCCAGTCTTTCTTTAATGATACTGATGCCCTTGCTTTCCCTGAGACGTGCATTAATATTCTGCTCCCGGATCTCTAAGGCTTTTGTGCGGCCAATCCCATTGTCCTCAATAATGCAGGTCAGGCTTTCATCCCCGTCAGCTTTAAAATGAACGGTTAGTTTTTTGGGACCATCTTTATGTAACAAGCCATGCCAGATCGCGTTTTCAGCAAAGGGCTGGATCAGTAAAGAAGGTACGGATACCACTTCCTGTAAAAGGGAATCATCTGCCTTTATTTCCCAGCTGAAGCTTTCATCAAAACGCAACGACTCCAGCTCGATATACATGGTCATTATTTTTATTTCCTGTTCCAGCAGGATAAAATTCTTCTCAGCGAAATTTAAAAGTGACCGCAGAAAATTGGAAAAAACAGTCAGGTAGCGATAGGCTTTTTGTGTTTGTCCGGATACAATCAGGTGCTGGATCGAACTCAGGGAATTGAACAGAAAATGCGGATTCATCTGCAAACGCAGGTTCAGAAATTTTGCTTCCGCCATTTTTTTATTTAACAGGAGAAGTTCTTCCCTGCTTATCCGCATGGCTTCTTCTGCCTGTGAGCGGGCAATCCGTTCGGCACAAAGGGAGGCAATGGATTGAAGTGCCTGAAGATCCCGGGATCTGAAAAAGTTTTTCTTTCTGTGTTCGCTGTCAATAACGGCCAGTAATTTTCCTTCATGGATCACTGGTACCGTTAATTCGGAGCATCTTTTTTCATCATCAACGATATACCGGCTATCCCGGGAAGTATCACTAACCAGTTCTGGTTTCAGGGAGATGGCGGCATGTCCGACGATACCGGCACCAAAGGGAATTTCAATGGGATTCACTACTTCATTGCTGCCCTTGTTCTTTGGGCCATAAGCAGCTTCCTGCACTAATACTTTTCTTTCATGATCCGGTACATAGATGACACAATCCTCAAAGCCCAGCCGGGAAATACAATTCCTGCAAATATCCCAATAGATATCACGGGGAGAAGAATAGGAATGATTGGTATTGGCAAAATAGGCAACCGCCTGTCTTGCTTCAGCCGCTTTTCTTTTTCCTTTAAAATGATTTATCGTTCCCCAGATCAGCATCAGGCCCAATGCCAGACAGGATAATCTGAACCAGATAGTTTGCCACCAGGGCTTCAGGATTTTAATTTGTATGTGAAAAGGGGCTTCCTGCCAGCTCATTCCATCGGTGGAGGCTCTTATTTCAAATGTATAATTTCCCGGGGGCAGCCGGCTGTAAACAGCCTGTCCCGCAGAACTCGGGATGACCCAGTCTTTATCGTAACCATGGAGCCGGTATTGTAAGTGATTCTTTTTATCGCCTGAAAGTTCGCCAGAAGAAAAGCTGAATATAAATGAGGGGGTTGAATAAGGAAAACTGATTTTGTAAGGGGAAGTAAAATGATAGAGCTGCTGTCCCGACTGCAGGGAATGAATAAAGGGTTGAAGTGTCCTGAAAGAACCATTTAACTGATCGGGGAAAAAATAAAGCAGCCCTTTGTCCGTACCCCAGTACATTTCATTTTTCCCCATCCGGAAAGCGCAACGGATACGGAACCCGGCATGATTGAAACCGATTCCTTCCTGGAAGATGGCAAATTTCCTGTTCTTTGGATCATACCTGATGATACAACTCAGGTTGCCAATCCACATATACCCGTTTTCATCTCTGAGGATTCCTTCACAACGATCATTGGGTAGTGCATTCGAACGGTCATAAGTCATTATTTTTCCGTCTGAAGAAAGGATCGATAGTCCGCCTAATGTGGCGAAGTAGGTATTCCCAAGTCCATCCTGATTGATGGCATAAACTGTATTATGTTTTAAACCCTCTTTAATACTATAATGCTTCAATTGACCCTTCGCTTCTTCATAGCACCAGACCCCTTTGGTGCTGCCAATCCACATCCTGCCCGTTGAATCCTTCCACAAAGCGGTACAATTGATTGTGCTGATAGCGTTCAACAGGGGATGTTCTTTTAAACGTTGTATCCGGAAGGAATTTCTATCCATCAAAACAACACCCCGAATAGTGCCGATCCATATCTGCTGATGCTGACCAGCTTCAATTACATTCACCCAGTTGGAAGGCAACAGGGTGTCCGGACTACCGGCTATCCGTTTAATCTGACGAAGGGTATTTTGCCGTGGATCCAGCACCAATAAACCTTCTGTACTGGTACCCATCCAGATTTTTCCTTCAGGTGCAGCATACACTTCCCGGATTGTTTCACTACCGCTCAGATTACTGCCATCTGAAATATGTAAGGGGACATAATCCGTTGCACCAGTATTTTTATTCCAGCGGATCAGACGATCCTGAGCGCCGAGCCAGAAGATGCTGTCTGTTTGGGTGATAGAACTGATATAGCCATCGAATATGTTTTTGGCAGCATCAATAAAATAGGGTTTGCTTTGGGGCTGCTTTTCTTTCAGATTAAAATAATGCAGGCCTGATGATTGTGTGGTGACAAACAGGTAGCCGCTGCTGTCGTAGCGGATATTGAAAGTGTTATTTCCTCCGATGCTTCTCGGATCTGAAGGGTCATGTTCATAATGTTCCACTTTTTGTGTTTGCAGATCCACGAGGTATAATCCGCCAAAATAGCTTGTGAAAGCAAAACAATAATTGCTGATACGGGTACAATTGCGCAGATTTCCCTGGATGGATTTTCCATGCTGATCCTTCAGATTACTGTATTTGGCAATGATTTTTTTTTGCACGATGCTGATCAGAAAAAACTGTCCATCACCGGTAAATGCCATCAGCAGATCATCGTTTACGTAGTTGGCCCCGATTATACCCCCTATCGGTAACCGGAGCTGAATTTTCATATTGGCATAGTCTGCCACAATCAGCTGACCTCCCCGGTAATAAACTGCCCGGTCCTGATTAATATAATAGGTAAATCCCGTCGGCTGGGTCATTGAATCTTCAAATGGGATTTTCTGATAAGTAAACTGAAGGGGCTGACCCGGTGTGGAGAAGTAATGCTTTCTTCCTTTTTGAACGATCAAGCCCCGGCTTTGAGTGATAAAGGCGCCGGTGATGATCGTATTATCTGTACTATCCCCGATCAGGATCCGGTGAAATTTTCTTTTTTCATCCAGCATGGTCAGGAAACTCGAACTGGTACGGAGCCAGAGCCTGTTTTCATTATCTACCAGAATCCGTTCAATATCGTTGTCAGGCAATTCAGGGTATATATGCTTGTGATAGCTGTTGATGCGGTTACCATCAAAACTATTCAACCCCTCGGTAGTGCCGATCCAAAGCATACCCGTCCGGTCTCTCACCACACTGCTGACATTGTTATCACTCAATCCTTCTGCAGTACTCAGGTGGTAAAAAGCAGGCTGCCCCCGCAGAAGATACGGAAGCAGCAGGCAGGTGATGATATAAAACTTTGCCAGTCGCATCAAAAATTTTGGAACTAAAAATTAATCATTTTTTTTCAGCAGCTATCACCCTGTTTTTTAGTATATCCAGTTCCTCTTTCAACTGAATGATGTACAGACTCAGCTCCTCCACCTTTTCAGTCAGTCTTTTGGTCATATCACCCAAAGCAATGCCGTCTTTCGCCACTGTGGCAGCAGAAGGAATACCGGGCAGATGACCGTTTTGTGCAATATATGATTTCAGGTCCGGGATACTTTTTAACGGGTAGCCTTTTTCAAAAACATAATCAGGCCATGAATTGATCGGGGTGACCATAAATTCTGTAGCAATCGCCTTGCCATGTACACTCAGGCGATACCCAAAGGCGGTGGTATTACCTCCGATACTGAAATTACCATCCGAATGACAAACCATTGGATAGCCGCTGTTCCGGTAGATATATAAACTACCGGTACTGGATGTGAGAAACGTATTGGTACCGTTAAATGAGAACATGCCTCGCCGGGAATTGGCTGTTACCAGCTCTACGCCGGTATTGCCGTTTTCGTCCTGACCGATACTCAATGATGTTCTGGTATCATCGGGTATCACATTTAAACCCATCTGTCCTTTATAATTTACAAAAAGCCGGTCTGATCCTGAAGTGCGGACCACAAAACTGCCAAAGGTATTACTCGCATTCGTGCCGATTCGTAAATTGTTACCCGATAACTGAACAAACCCTTTATCCACATCGTCGTTTTTTAACTGTAGCGTGGGATCGGTTGCATTGAGTGTGAAGAGGGATGAAAAATTACTGGTACCGATACTCATTTTACCATACTCATCAATCCATATTTTATCAGCATTCTTAGGGGCGAAAACAATATTTCCGCCATTAACATTATAAGTGCCGATCCGGATATCATTCCCATTTAAACCAAAAAAACCTTTTTGAATATTTTGATAGAGCAGGGCCAATGACGGACTGGTTCCACCCAGCTTCAGCAGCGCATCAAACGAGGAAGTAG
This sequence comes from Chitinophagaceae bacterium, assembly GCA_035439185.1. Classification (GTDB taxonomy): domain Bacteria; phylum Bacteroidota; class Bacteroidia; order Chitinophagales; family Chitinophagaceae; genus JJ008. The sequence goes on along the minus strand of DAORJS010000139.1, from coordinate 1,643 downwards.
TACCAATTCCCACCCTGCCCTGATTGTCGATCACCAGGTGACTATTGTCTCTGGTTCCCATAATCAACCGGCCAACCGGGTTATCAGGAGCCGTATTGATAATCATATCTGAGCCATTGGCTCGTATTGACCCATGAGCCAGCCCGTTATTCATAATCCCGATATCGGGGTTGTTGCCGTTGATGGTAAGGGTGGAAGCCGGAGAATTCGTATTGATTCCCACATTTTGTGCCTGGCTGCTGAGGCTGTAAAAAAGGATGATTAGTAAGACTGTATTTTTCATTCTGATTTAATTTGACAGCCAAATTACCCGTGGAACCAGTAGTTCCCCTTACTGGTTTAGTCTCCGGTTTGTTTGTCTGAGCCTGCGGTAAATCACAGTTTAGCGGATACCCTTATCCACCCTAAATGAGATGGAAGCGGGATGTAGTAGAACAATGACGATTGAATCATATCACAAACTATTTTTCTGGCCCCATAACGGTTGTTACTTGCACTCAGTTTAGCGCAGGAACCGAAACAAAAAATAATTGACCCGGCCGATATACCTGATTAAACCTATGATTGAAACCTGATCCGATCCTTTGAAAAAACAAACAAATTGTAGCTGTTGAGAAAAATCCAAATCCATGATCCTGATCCTATCCCTTGAAAAAACCACCATCCCGATCCTTTGAAAAAACAAACAAATTGTAGCCGTTGAGAAAATCCAAATCCACTATCCTGATCCAATCCTTTGAAAAAACCATCATCCTGATCCTTTGAAAAAAACAAATTGACCGTCCCGTTTCCGAACCCGTAAATGCCGACCTTATGAAACAACAAGTACATGCTGGTCACAGCGCTCCTGGTTATAACCGTATACACTTACAGCAGCTGATTGATGGTTTAGTAGGTAACTCCCTGCCCGCAGCAATGCAGCATGGCAGCATGATTTGCAATGAGGTGGGCAAGGGTGTATGCCTGCACCGGGTCAGCGAAACTTTCACCAGTCTGGTAGAAGAGATCCTTGATGCCGTGATTGATAATTCCAGAAAAGGAGATATCCATATCAGGGCGAGCCGGCAGTATCAGCGCCTGATTCTGCAGATCACAGAAAAAAACAATTACAATGGCTTTGCATTGGCCTGGCGGATAGGCGTGCTATCACAGGCTGTCAGCAGCCTGGGCGGTAGTTTGGATATCCGGAATCCCCGCCAACTGGAAACCACCATTTCCCTGAGCATTCCACCGAGACTTGCCGCCTGAGGCTGGCAAGACGAAACAGGCTGTCCGAACCCGACAGCCTTTTTTCAGCATTAAAAAAGGGCTGTCAATGCAGACAGCCCTTGTTTTTTTATTGTTATCATCGGGATTAGTACCGGTAATGTTCGGGTTTGAAAGGTCCGGTTTTAGCAATACCCAGATAATCGGCCTGCTCAGTAGTCAGCTCATCCAGTTCCACACCAATTTTGGAAAGGTGCAGCCTGGCTACTTTCTCATCCAGGTGCTTGGGCAGTACATATACTTTGTTTTCGTAATTCTTATGGTTATTCCATAATTCAATCTGCGCCAGGGTCTGGTTGCTGAAGGAATTACTCATTACAAAAGAAGGGTGTCCTGTTGCACAACCCAGATTCACCAGACGGCCTTCAGCCAGAATA
>DAORJS010000138.1:0-6989 GCA_035439185.1 Chitinophagaceae bacterium | reverse complement strand
ACTCCCTTTAATTCAAACTGCAGGGGGCCAGCAGCTGGCCGGATCCAGTCTTTCAGATTTTTATTATCTGTCAGCAGTACGGGAGTTCCATACAAAGGATCGGGCATATTGGTGCCGAGCTGACCGGCCAGCACCAATGGACCATATTTGAAGGCAATCCTGTTTTTATTATCGGGCATGGACTCCGTGTACAATTCCATTTCCGGTTCAATGAGGATCTGGTGTTTGCCTTTGGCTAATGGACCAAGGTTAAGATAGCCGGTTGAATCAGCCATTCGTTTGTAAAGGATCCCATCCACTGTGATTCCCATTTTTTTAGCCCAATAAGGCATCCTGATTTTCAGGTTCAGCGGTACCTTATTTTTTTGATCGAGTTGGAACCGGATCCGGTTGCTTTCCGGAAAATCCGTTTCCTGTCGCAGTACCCATTGATGAGCGGGGTCGTTTAGAACAGAAGGAATAAAGAGATTCACCCAGATTGTATTCTTTCCATCATGACTATAAATCTGTTCTGCATACTTGCCATGATTTTCAATTCCGCTGCCCACGCAACAGGTGAATGTATTGAAGGAATCGCTGAATTCTTTTCTGGTTCCCATCCGCAGCGGAACAAAATAAGTCATCATTCCGTTTTCAGGATTTTGGGAAGCCAGGATATGATTATACAATGCCCGTTCATAATAATCCATCAGTTTACCGGAAGGTTCCCAGGCAAATAAATGCCGGGTAAGCTTGAGCATATTATAGGTATTACAAGTCTCACAAGTGGCATCACTCAGTCTTTCGCTCAAAGAATCGGGTGCCCCGCAATATTCATAGTTACTGTTCCCTCCGATAACATAGCTATGATGATCCACCATATTTTCCCAGAAAAAAGAAGCGATGGTTTTATCGCGTTCATCTCCGGTGATTTCATAGCGCCTGGCGCAACCAATAGCCTTGGGTACATTGGTATTACTGTGCTTACCTGGCATGGGATCAATTTGTTTAGCCAGTTTTCCCAATACAAATTCATCATGGAATTTCCGGGAGAGCTGTAAATACTTTTCATTTCCGGTAATGGCGTAAATATTAGCGAGTGCCTCATTCATTCCCCCATGTTCACAATTCAGCATTTTCAGTCTTTGTTCTTCGGAAAGGCCGTTTACAATTGTCGCGGTCCAGTCTGCAATGCCGGTAGAAATCGTCATTGCCATTTTGTTATCACAGTATAAAAAAGCATCCATCAAACCGGCCAGTACTTTATGCAAGGTGTACCAGGGTACCCACCCCCCATTCAGATCAAATCCACCGGTGCGGATATCCCCTCTTTTTACCTGGGCAAAAATGGTATCCTCATTCGGCACGGCCCCAACATAACCTGTTTTACGGGCGATCTGACAACGACGCAATTCTGATACGATATAATCCACTCTTTTTTTGAATTCGGGATTACCGGTACTGGTATACATCAGGGCACAAGCTGATAAATAATGACCCAATGTATGTCCGGATATTCCATCCTGCTCCCAACCACCGTAAATTGAATCCTTTACCGGCAATCCGGCATGTTTATGAAAACGATACAACAAACGATCAGGTTTGATCAGTAAGAGATAAGCGCTGTCCATATTCATAGCATGGCGAAATGGACTATTCAAAAGCTTGACTTGCGATAACTGATAAGACCATGCTTTGATTGTGGTGACCGGCTTTTGTTTCATTTTCCCATCGGCATACACCGGTACATATGATTGTCCTGCCAATTTCAAAGACAGTAATAAAGTGAAACCCGCCAGTATCCGGATTATCAATCTTTGTTTAGCCATTTTGTTTCAAGCATTTTAATAAAATAACCGCCTACAACACTTCTGGCCTGAAATCCGACCTGTTTACCATTTGTGGTTTCATGCCAGTCGCTCAATGGAACCCGGCTCGGTGTTTCGGTGGCATATTTGTAAACGGGTTGTATCAGGGCTTCAAAATCCTTTTGATTGCCGGCTAAAGTGGCCGTCCAGATAATCCAGTCGGATTTGGTATAAGTCTTCCGGCTATCTAATGGCAATCCGAATTTTTGCTGATGCTGCAGATAAAATTTGATTTCCTTTTCATAAACTTCCGGAGGAAAAAGATTCAAGCCCAGCAATTTATCCCAAACCAGGTTATACTTCTGACTCCAGGTTCCTTTCTTATCAAAACTCAGTGCGTAGTGATCGCCATCATCTGCCATTTGCATCCATTTAGAGGCATAGTCAGCAGCAATATTATGGTACTTTCCTGCCTCTCCTTTTTTATTCAATCCCTTCGCCATTTGGGCATAGGCAGCAATGCCGACAATGGCTTTCATGGATAGATTTACATTACGTGCCAGGTGTCCGGCAAAGTCATCAGTGCATAACTGATTAGCCGGATCGAGTCCATCCTTAACGAGAAATTCCACCCATTGGCTAAGAACTGCCCAGTGCTTTCTGGCGAATTCATAATTTCCTTCGGCCCTGCAGATTGCAGCAGAAAGAATGATCATATTACCAGCCTCTTCCACCGGCATATCTTCCGGATACGTTTGTCCATTGGCCAATGGATAGGTTCCAAGATCATGAGCCGGAAATGGTTTGGTCCATTTTCCGCTTTCGCTGTAAATCATCAGCGGCTCCACCATGCCTTTCAGCAAGGCCGGATTGTAGAGTAGTGTAAGTGGTGCCGAGGGATAGGTTACATCAACTGTCCAGATTGAACCGTTACTGAAATTTTCCTTTTGTGGAAAGAGGACTTCATTATTGGGTCCCCTGACCAGTTTATGTGCCGCCAGCGACTGCCGGTAAGCAAGTACACATAATCTGGCATAAGTTTCTCCACCAGCTTTCACCGCATCAGCCCAAAGCTGACGGTCGAATAGATCACATCGTTCGGCAATACTTCCCTCCTGGCCAAAGGATTCTTTAATCATCTCTTCGGCAGTACTATATTTTTTCTTCCACCAGGCCTGTAAGTGCTGCCCGAAGTATTCGATGGCATCCAGATCATCATAGGCCATGATCACTGATTTTTCTACCGGTACTGCTTTTACTTTTCCGTAATCAATTTCCAGGTTACATAAGGCAGCATATCCGGGTTTCCCAGCAGCTCCCATTTTCACACCGGATTCATTGGTGGTGGCGAGATAGGCATAGCCCCAGTCAATTCTCACATCATCCCCCTTTCTTTTTAATATGGCCTGACTGGTAGTTCCTGTTTTTTGATATACGATGCCATCCTTATTATAAATGACTGACTTTACTTCCTGGGATGGTTTATGCCTTGCCAGGTCAGGTGCCGTATTGAGATAAAGTTTTACCGTATGGGGATTCCCGTCTTTTGACATCACATTAAAGCGCAGGTAGGTAATGGGTCTGGAATAAAGATCAAGATCTGCTGCCAGCAGGGGTGATAAAAAATCCAACGCTAAAAAGACCGGCCCGCAGTCGAATTCGTATTTGGTCTGTGTGGCTGTTATTTCCACTTTCTTTTGCACGGCCTGTGGAATGAAAGGCGGGGCGAGGCGGTTATACAGTCCCCCGTCAATATAAGCCTGACCTCCGGTATTCTCACAATACATGGCCAGTATATTTTCTCCGGCTTTTAATACGGTCATTGCTTTATCCAACTGAATTTCCTTATTAGCTGAACAGCAACCTGCTTCGAATATTTTTTTACCATTCAGGTAAATCAGCACATTATCGTCATATCTGGCTTTCAATATCAGCTCATTGAGGATTAAATCCTTTTCCTGTAACTTAAAACTGCGTCTGATCCAGATATACCGGCTGTTCCATTCCGTGGAAGGTCCGATATCTTTAGTGCCGAATAGACCCTTTCCTGTTTTCCATTGGTTATCATCGAAAGAAACATTGATCCAGTCATCGGCTGGTTTAGTCTCTGTGTACTTACAACTATACGGACTCAGTTCTGCATCCTGTATTAATGGTTTCATGGGTGCAGGAGATTGTCCAAGAAACTTGTAAATTTTTCCATCAACACTCAGTAAACCCAGGATGGAATGTTCTGCCCCGGTCCAGTGTCTGGTAATGCTTTGATTTACCTGATCAGTGGTGCTCCAGATACTGAAATAAGGATCGTGTACCGCCAAGGGATAGGCTGGTGCCTTGTAAACCTGGGCCTTTATATTGAAAACAAACAAACCCAACGCTGCGATCAGCTGTATTCTCCTTTTCATCAGTAATTGATTTTTACATCAGCAATCTTTACCGGCAGCCAGACCTGCATTTCATTTTTACCACGATTAGCCCAGGTATAGTATGGGATGGCAATTATTTTTTTCATTTCTGTTTTCAGGGAGAGTCCATCAGCACCCACCGTTACTACCGGTACCTCAGCTGATAATGCTTTCACGTTTTCATCCTGTACTTTATGATCAATCACTGTAAAGCTGGTATTCTCCGGTACAATGATATTCCAGGCCTTGCCATTATTATCGGCGCCTTCCACACAATAGACCAGGGGGCCGCGTTGAAAAGCAACCCGGTTATCATTCTGTTTGATAGCTTCAATACTTTCGATTTTTGTGACAGACTCCGGTAATGTAAATTCCAACACATCTCCCTTTTTCCAATCCTTCTCAATGACCGCATAACCCTTATCTATGTTGTATTCAATATTCTTTCCATTCAAAGCGAAAATGGCTTTGGGCATTCTTTGTGAATGATGCGCGAATTGGTAAGTGCCGCCCAGCATCCCGGGCTTATAAAATTCAGGGATCCGTATCAATACTTTGAACCAGCCATTCCTGACCGGATCAATGAATAATTTTGTCTTACCTTCCCAGGGATAATTAGTTTCCATCTTCACTGTCACATCGCCATTTTTCAGGTTGATAGTTGTATTACTTCCTACAAAAAGATTGACATAAATAGCATCATCTGTTTTCGCATAAATATAATCTCCCAATGAAGCGATTAACCGGGAAATATTGGCCGGACAACAGGCTGTACCAAACCACTCCCTCCGCTGGTGCTGCCCTTTGGAGGCCAAGGGGTTGCCATAGAAAAAGCGGTCACCACTCAGACTCAATCCATCCAGCGCGCCATTATACAGACTTCTTTCCAGCACATCCATGTATCTTGCTTCTCCTGTCATTGCCGTCATCCGCTGGTTCCAGAATACCATACCCACGCTCGCACAGGTTTCGCAATAAGCCTGTTCATTGGGAAGGTCATAATCATTTGAGAAGCCTTCGTTACTGCCCGCAGAACCGATTCCTCCGGTGATATACATATTGCGATAAACCACATCTTCCCAAACAGCCCGCATAGCTTTCATATAACCGGTATCCCCAGTTTGTACCGCCACATCCGCTGCACCGGTGTACATATACATGGCCCTGACTGCATGTCCAGTAATTTGTGTTTGCTCTTTAACAGGCAATACATCCTGCGCATAGGCTGTATCTTTCCAATCAGTCCAGGTATAACCTTTGGCCAGCCGTTTGCCTCTTTCACTCAATAACCAGTCGGCAAGTTTGAGGTACTTATCCTGCCTGGTTACTTTATAGAGTTTTACCAGTGCCAGTTCCAGTTCCTGGTGACCGGTTACCCAATCTCTTTTACCCGGACCAAAAAGCGCATCAAAATGATCGGCCCATTTAATACATACATCCAGCAATTTTCTTTTTCCGGTAGCATTAAAATAAGCTACGCCTGCTTCAATCATATGCCCTGCATTATAATCCTCATGCATGCTCATATCGGTGTAACGATCCTGCAGCCCTTTTAATGTGTACCAGGTATTCAGATAGCCATCAGGCTGCTGAGCGGCTGCAATTTTATCAATCCATTCATCGCATTTTTTTTCCATTTCCGCACTGGGATGGGTTTTCAGTGAATAAGCCATCGCTTCCAGTGCTTTGAATACATCACTGTCATCATAAAAAATCCCTTCATGTGGCTCCCCCTTTGCCCTGGCCACCCTTTCAAAATTTTTGATACGGGGAGTGGCGGTTTCTGTCTGGTAAATACAGGCAGATAATGTTTTGGTGGCTACCTTATCAATTTTGGGTTTCCAGAACTGATCGGTGATATTCACTTTGGAAAAACTGACAAATTCAAGTTTTTGCAGCGCAGTCTGGGACTGTCCCCCCAGCGCGATGACCATACCTGCAGCCAGGCTGTACAATGATTTTTTCATCAGATTATTTTATAATGCTAGAATCATTCCCTCTTCCGCTATACCAAACCCCTCCTTTTTTACTTTCTCTTTTTCAACCGATTTCAATTTCAGCAAAGGATTGGTATGATTGAAATGAATAAATATTATTTTAGCTTTCTCTTCCGAAGGTAAGGATGAAAAACGTTGCATACTTTCTGCTACAAACGGATGGGGAATTTCACTCATATTCCTGCCCGGCAATTCCCCGTCCTGATAAAAAGTGCCATCGATCAAAGCCAGATCCACTTCCCGGATCAACTGACTGATATCCCGGTTCCATTTCTGCCATTTATCAATATCCGGAATAAATAGCATTTTTTTTCTTTGGCTCTCTATGATGAACCCAACTGTTTCCGAAAATTCATCGCGGTGAGGAACCAGCAGCGGCCGGATCTTAAATGCAGATCCAAGAGCCTGAGAACTGTCGGCAGTTAATCGCTGCAACCGGATATTATTCAAACTGACCAACTGACTCCAGGGTCCGTTGTTCCTGAGAAAGGAATCCATTCTCGGCATCACATAGACGGGAATATCTTTTGCGCCCATCACTTCCCGGCCAAGTTGCATTAAACCGGTATAATGTCCGATGTGGGCATGGGTTAAAAAAATACCCGCAGGGAGTTGGTTCCTGTTACTGTCGAGATATTGTTGAACTTTCCTCAGTTGTAGTCCGATATCAGGACTGGCTTCAAATAACCAGTAGGCCTGGCTTTGGCGATCCACCAGGGCCAGACTGGTGATCAGCTTTTTGGACTCCTTACCCCGGTAAAAATCAGCGCAACAGATTTTCATACAACCGGCCTGAGGAT
>DAORJS010000137.1:0-7018 GCA_035439185.1 Chitinophagaceae bacterium | reverse complement strand
ATCATTTTCTGCACAAATGCTTCATTACCCCTGCTGATTTCCCGGAGGGAATCCAGGTTAAACAAAGGTTGTACAGTTTTTTCTTTTTCGCTATTCATGGTGATTTCAGTTTTTAACCAGCGGGCAATTGTTTTCAGAAATTCATCTTCTTTAAATGGTTTTGAGATATAATCATTCATACCGGCTTCCATGCATTTGTCACTTTCTCCCTTGATGGCATTGGCCGTTAAAGCAATCACGGGAATATCATTTCCCAGTTGGCGTAACAAACGGGTTGTTTCATATCCGTTGAGTTCCGGCATCTGTATATCCATCAGCACCAGATCCGGAAGATGAGTATTTACAGCTTCCAGGGTTGCCCTGCCATTTTCAGATTCAAACACGCTGGCTCCGTAGTTTTCCAGAATAATTGAAGCGACCAGCCGGTTCATTTCATTATCATCGGCCACCAGGATTTTCTTGTTTTTAAGAAAGTCGCCGGTTATTTGTGTTGTCATTACAGCCGGCAGATCCTGGTGAGTGCCTTTTTTGAACTCCTGTGTGATGGTAAAACGGGTACCCTGGCCTTTTTTACTTTTTACTTCAATGGTCCCACCCATTAATTCCACCAACTCCTTACAGATACTCATTCCCAGTCCGGTACCTCCGAATTGTCGCGTGACGGAATCGTTTTCCTGACTGAATTTTTCAAATAACCGGTCAATAAATACCTGATCCATTCCCATACCGGTATCAATCACCTGGCATTGCAGGGTTTGCGTCTCTGCTGTTTCTGCAATCACCCGGCAACTCAGGTTTACTGATCCTTTATCGGTAAACTTAATGGCATTACTGATCAGGTTTAACAGGACCTGGTTAATCCGGAAAGGATCGCCGATGAGGACAGGAGATAGCTGACTTTCGTTTAATACTGCAGTCAGTCGTAATCCCTTTTCCTCCGCTTTATGCCGCATCACTTCGATGGCGTTGTTTACAACTTTAACGGGTTCAAATCCTATTTTTTCCAGACTCAGTTTTCCCGCCTCGATCTTGGAAAGATCAAGAATATCATTGATGATCACGAGCAGGTTTTCTGCTGCAGTGTTAATAGTATTGAGATAAAATTGCTGCTGTGTTGAGAGCTGGCTTCTGGACAGCTGGTTACCCATTCCGATGATGGCATTCATGGGTGTACGTATCTCATGACTCATATTAGCCAGAAATTGTTCCTTGGCCCTGGCCAGCATTTCGGCGTGTTCTCTGGAACGGATCAATTCCTCTTCCAGTTTTTTTCTTTCAGTGATATCCAGGCCATATCCGATAACCAGACTGATCTTTCCCGTCTTATCTACCACCGGATGCCAACGACGCAATAAATAATTGGAAGTTCCGTCCGGGTTGCTGCTCTTTTCCACCCACTCATCTGTCTTTTTGTTGTCCAGCATTTTGTTGAACAGCTTTCTTCTGTCTGCTGCTAATGAAAGTGGTTTATTCCTCAACTGGCAGTAATCCTCATCCCTCTTGCCAATGATCCATTTTCTTAATTCAGCATCTTTAATACCCTGCGGGTTGACAAAAAGGTATTCATGTTTATTATTGAATACTGCCACATCAGCGGGCAGATTGTTCAGGATTTCTTCATAAAAATTTTTCTGATTTTCCAGTTTTTCTTCCGCCGATTTTCTTTCGGTAATGTCCAGCATAAATCCGGTGAATACACGGGTGCCGTCTTCGGTCTGATAAGAGAAGGAGGAGGACACGGATCTCCAGACAATCCCGCGACCCGGAACAATCAGCCTGGATTCGTCAAAGTAGTTTTCCAGTGTTTCTTTGGACAACTTATTCTTTTTGGCAATCCGGTATTTATCATCCGGATGAATTAATTGTTCATGATTCCTGATATATTCTTCTGCCGGAATGCCAAAAATTGTTTCGATGGCCGGACTCATATACCGGATTCCTTCCGTACCATCCGGTCTGAATTCATATTCGTAAATCACACCCGGTATATTCTCCGACAGTGAACGGAACTGTTTTACACGTATCGCCAGTTCGGTGGCCGTTTGCTTCGTAGCAGTGATATCAGTATGTGTACCCGTGATTAAAAAGGGCAATCCATTGCTGTCTTTTTTAATCACCACACCCCGGTCCAATACCCATTTTACCGACCCATCCTTTTGCATCAGTCTGTACTCGAGCCGGTGAGAATCTATTTCACCCTTCCTGTATTTCTCATCATTTTCTTTCAGGATAGGAAGATCTTCAGGATGGATACTGTCCCACCATAGTTTTTGGGCATTGGAGAATACTTTGAGTTCCTGTCCCAGGAGATTATTACTTGATTTTGAGAAAAATGTTTTACCTGTTTCAAAATTGTGTTCCCAAACATTATCGCCGATTTTTTCCAATGCATTCCTGAAGCGGAGTTCCGCTTCTTTTTTATCAGTGATATTTTCTTCCAGTGCAAAATAACCGGTGATCTCCTGCTTTTCGTTCACAATGGGTTGCCCCTGAATACGAACCCAGTATTTTGCTCCCGCCTTTGTATAATTCAGAATCTCCGCACTAAAGGGTTTTCCTTCCCTGATTTGCTTACGAAGCTGATTCGATGTTTTTTTATCTGTATCCGGGCCCTGTAATATTGATCCCGGTGATTTTCCGGTTACTTCCTCCAGTTCATATCCTGTCATCTGGGTAAAACTCCGGTTCGCCCAGGATATTTTTCCCTCTTTATCAGAAATGACGACTGCATTGATATTGTTTTCGGCAATCTGGGAAAGCACCTTTAATTTTTCCTCACTGGCTTTTTCTTCCGAAATATCTTCAATAATGCAGAAATAGCGTTGGGTTTTTCCTTTTGTATCTTTTATTGGCTGTCCTTTGGAGCGCCCCCAGAAATGACTTCCATCTTTCCGGTGAAAAACAGTGGAAATATTAAAGGGTAAACCGTTTTCAAATAGCCCAATCATTTCTCTGATGGATGCCTTGCCTGTGAGCGGACCCTTGAAAAGATCGATGGGTGTGCTTCCGATGATATCAGCATTTACATAACCGGTCAGCCGGGAGATTCCATCATTGGCCCATTCAATTTTTCCATCCAAAGCAACAAACAACACCCCGTCTCTGTTATTGCTGGCCACCAGCGATAGCCTTTCCATTTCGGTTTGCTGTGATTTTTTCTCTGAAATGTCCGCAATGATATTTAACCGCCATTGACTTTCATTACCGGGTCCGGGAATCATCACGGAATCGAGATGGGCCCAAAAGCGGGAACCATCTTTCCTTTTGTGCCAGAATTCGGTGGTAACACTTTTTTTGTATTTACCTGCTTCCTGTAAGAGGTTAAGAATATCATGGTCGGTCTCCGGATCAAAAAAGACATCGTCCGGTAAACGGCCATACAGCTCTTCCTGATGGAAACCGGAAATGGTTTCAAAAGCAGCATTTACCCAACGGATCCGTAACTGGTTATCAAGAAAAATTACTCCGTTATTATTGGCTTTGGCAGCCAATGACAGTAAGTGAAGCTCTTTTTTTTGTTCCTGATTGATCTGAAGAACTTCTTTGAGGTCGTTGTTACTTATTTCCTGTGTTTTTAAAACATGCAACAAATCGATTAACGGATCATGAAAAGCGAAATCATGGATGGTGAGTGAAGAATTTTTTACTACTTCCATCGAACCAAACCATGGGGAACCAATAAATAATAATTGCCGGGTTTCATCAAGGTACTCAAACTGTCCGCGCAAAACCGTTTTAAAATTATTACTGATGTTGATAATCACCAGCTGCCCGCATAAATCTTTCAAATTGGCAAAGCTGGTATGTTCAATATTGGGGCGTGAAATATGGCAGAGATCAGGAAATAACTGACCTGCTGCATCGGGACAAAGTTTTTTCAGGCTCTTTCCGCAGGAAACTATTTCCAGCTCTTCATCGAGCAGGAGATAGAACGGAAACAGTCTGTTGAACTGTTCGGTATTAAATTTCAACGCCTGGTTCATGAATTACCAGCTTACTTTAAATATTTCATGGGTGCTCCCCTCGTTCCGGCTTTGTACCAGTTCAATGGTTGCGGTTGTTTGATACATTTTGGCAAGTCCACTCAGTAATCCACGAACAAATTCCTGTAAGCCTGTTCGTTTTGAAAAATAGTGGACACAAATACTGTTATCACTGATATCACTTACTTTAAACTCGGGTGGGGTCAGCTTCGGATAAATCAGCATCACCCGGTTATGAAACAAGGGAAGGTTAACCAGAAATTCCCTTAAGTTATTGCCACCAGCTTCCATCATTCCACCGTACTTTTCTTTGCTGGTTTTTAACACCCACCATTCTCCAAAAGCCTCCAGTACTTTTTCCACGGTCATATTCACTTCAGCTGCCAATGCCAACGCCAGTTTAAAAGTGATCTCATCATCATAGGGCTCATTGCTGATAAAAAAATCCACCTCTACTCCGCTTCTTTTAATAACGGCCTCCCATACCGGAACGCCAAACTGGTTGATCACCAAATCCTGGATAGCTTTGTTGACAATACCGTACATGCTTTACTTATTTAAATACGGTATCCCGGAAAACTATGCCATCTAAAAAACGGCTACAAATGGTTAATAATCAACTGATTGCAAAAATCAAATCAGACCCGAATTCCATTATATGGAATAAAAATCCCGGTATTGGAATCTCCGGCATCAGATCTTGACTTCGCCATTCTGGATCATTTTATAAATCGTACTCTTTCCAATATCCAGGGCATTGGCTGTGGCTATCACATCATCATTGTGTTTTTTGAGTGAATACCGGATGATGTCACAGGTATATTCCCGCAGCGTTTTGTTTTCCGACATCATGAAATCATCTTTTTTGGTGGAAGTATATGTGATATCATCCGCACCAATTTCATTGTTTTCACACATCACAGCGGCCAGTTCTACAATGGATTTAAGTTCCCTTACATTTCCGGGAAAATGATATTGCAGTAATTTGTCTTTGGCCTCATTGCTGAATTGTAAAGTGCCCAGTTTGTTTTCTTTTCCAAACTCATCTGCAAAATGTTTGGCGAGAATTAAAATATCATTGCCTCTCTCCCTCAGCGGAGGTAATTCGATGGGTAAGCCGATGATCCGGTAGTAAAGATCTTCCCTGAACTGCCCTTTTTTTACTTCTTCAGCGAGGTTACGGTGTGTGGCGACGATCAGTCGTACATCCAGCTTTACTTTTTCGTTGCCTCCTACCCGGATCACTTCTCTTTCCTGCAATACCCTGAGCAGTTTGCTTTGCAGGCTGAGGTCCATTTCAGCAATTTCATCCAGGAAAATCGTTCCGCCATTGGCCTCTTCAAATTTTCCGGCTTTACGTGCTATGGCACCGGTAAAAGCCCCTTTTTCATGACCAAACAATTCACTTTCGATCAGTTCTTTGGGAATCGCCGCCATATTCACGGCTACAAAATTTTTCTTCTTTCGTTCGCTGTTATAATGTACCGCTTTGGCCACTACTTCTTTACCCGTTCCGGTTTCACCGGTTATCGAAACATTGATATTTGTTTTGGCTGCTTTTTCCATCAGGGCAAAAACCTTTTTCAGGGATTCACTCTGCCCGATGATGCTTTTCTGAAAGGAGAATTTCTGACCCAGTTCCTGTTTTAGATGCTCAACTTCTTTTTTTAAAGACTGATTCTCCCGGATCCTGATCACACTATTCCATAATAAATCCTTGGTGGCTTCATCTTTGATGAGATAATCATTGACTCCCATTTTAAACAGGTCAATTGCCACCTGTACTTCTTCCTGTGAACTGATTACAATCACCGGAACAAATGGATTCAGTTCCCGGATTCGTTTAAATAATTCATCCCCCTTCATATCGGGTAGTGAAAAATCGATCGTGATCAGATCGGGTTTGCCCGGCATTTTGGCCAGACAATCCTGTCCGGTTTCAAAACGAAAGACTTTATAGTCGGGGTTTAAACCAAGATGATAAGCGAGTATTTCGCCGTACCAGGGATCATCTTCTACAATGTAGATTTTATAAGCTTCCATAAAAGATATTGAATATTGGACTGCTAAACTACTCAGCAGATCTTGTCTGGTCAATAGAAAACTGCTTTTTTTTGGAAGTTTTTCCAGAAAATAGAATAAAACCCCTAGATAGAATTTTTTAAAACAATGTAAATCAATGTTTTAATTTTCTGGCACCTGCTTTGGCAAATACAGACAAAATTTAAACTCATGAAAATTACAATTGTAGGAAGCGGTTATGTTGGTCTGGTAACCGGTGCCTGTTTCTCCGAAGTTGGGATTGATGTTGTATGTGTAGACATCAACCAGCAAAAGATCGAAAACCTGAATAAAGGAATAATCCCGATTTATGAACCCGGTCTTGAGGAGATGATCCTTCGGAATATGAAAAAAGGCCGCCTGCAGTTTACCACCAATATTGCAGAAGCAATGACCGACTCGGAAGTTCTTTTTATTGCCGTGGGTACACCTCCGGATGAGGATGGAAGTGCTGACCTGAAATATGTACTGGCAGTTGCTGCAGATTGCGGAAAGTATATGAATGATTATATGCTGGTGGTTACAAAGAGTACGGTTCCCGTGGGCACTGCAGAAAAAGTAAGAAATGCGGTTGCACAGGAATTAAGGAAAAGAAATGTAAACATTCCCTTCGATGTGGCTTCCAATCCTGAGTTTCTGAAAGAAGGTGCTGCGATTGATGATTTTCTGAAACCCGACCGGATTGTGATCGGTCTGGAAACCGAGCGTGCAAAAGAACTGATGAACAATTTATATAAGCCTTTTACCATGAATGGACATCCGGTGATCTTCATGGATATCACATCCGCTGAAATGACCAAGTATGCTGCCAACTCCATGCTGGCTGCCAAGATCAGCTTCATGAATGATATTGCCAACCTCTGTGAAATCGTAGGTGCTGATATCAACCTGGTTCGCCGTGGGATCGGTTCTGATTCCAGAATCGGAAACAAATTTATCTATCCCGGTATTGGTTATGGCGGATCCTGTTTCCC
>DAORJS010000136.1:0-7057 GCA_035439185.1 Chitinophagaceae bacterium | reverse complement strand
TACCAGACCAGCAGGTTCTGATCCATGTACTGTTTATCATGCAGCCAGCGGCTTTCATAGATATGATGGCCCAGTCCGCTGGAAATCAGATTGTATTTATCTGCATAAGAACGTTGTACGAGAAATTCTGTGAATGCAAATCCTTTCTCGGTCTTTTTGATATGCTTGCGTAAGGTCCACCAGCGGAAATAAAACATCTCTTCAAAATTCTGCTGGGGACATTCAAAGAGTGGAATATTTTTTTTCATCCAGGCCCAGGCATTGTCGTTGGGAATGGCCTGTTTGATATTCTCGTCCTCCATTTTATTGAAATAATCCACGTAATGACGGTAAGATTCGGATTTCAACAACATGGGACGGCCCTGCCCAGCTGCAATAACACACAGTAAGATGGCTGCCAGGCCTGAGAGCATTTGCTTTTTATGACGGATCTGCAGTTTCAATTTTATTGAAATCACTTTTATTAATAGTGATCAGGGTAATTGCTTTGTTTTAAGATAATGAATACGATACTGCGCGTTCTTCAAAGGAATTTCGGTATTAAAAAGATCATAAGACTGATCCGTTGGCGTTTCTGCATCCGGAAAATGCCGAATACTGCCTGTTCTGAATACAATTCTTTCAACTGATGCCACCGGAGCAAAACAGATATTATTGGCCGCTTTACCCTCATTGATTGTAACTGTATAAAAACGGGTAGTTGTATTTAATTCAATTTTAAGAACCAGTTTTTCTTCGGCTTTATATTTACCCAATGATTTATTACGGTAACCCTGCTTCGTGAGGATGCTCCCGGTTGAATCGAGCATGATGCGCAAACAAGGTGTTCCCTTTGCATCAGTGAGTTCAATTTCCAGTGTGCCATGATCCTGCTGCGCAGGTGTAAGGGCAAATTCAACTGCAATCTTTTTTGACCCGGGGATTACTCTTTCTGCCTTAGCATAATCATAGGGGTCCTGATCACTAAGCTGTAAAGTTTTGTTTAGATTTTCCACTTTGCACCAGAGCGGACTGAAAATATTCCAGACATTCATGGTCAGTGGATTTGAAAAATCATCAAGGAGATGACGGGTTTCTTTCTCCCTCACAGGAATCGGTATCCGGCTCACCCAGATATCTTCTTTATTCATGCTGTAGGTAACCCACATATTTTTATCGGGTGGGGTTCCATCCATCTCCTGAATGCCTCTTACATATTGCGGACCATAACTTTTATATGCCCCTCCGTAACGCATGGAGCTGATCTCTCCGTTTACCAATAAGAGATTCTTATACTTCAATCCATCATCACTTACACTTAGCGCCAGGGGCCATCTGAATTCTGAGGGATTGTAGACGGTGGCGTATTTACCATCACTGGTTTTTTGTCCCCATATTTTGGCATTGGCATTCACAAATCCGGGTGCCCGGGTGGGATTCATCGGCCAGGTCTTCCCACCATCTTTTGATATACTGGTGAGTGCATATTTCCAGAGCCCCACAATATTCTTATTCGGCAGCCGGTAATAATTAAAGGCTTTGAAATCTTTCTGTAAAGGAATCAATGGATCATTTCTGTCTCCCTCTTCCACGGTCTGCATCATCAGCAGCGGATTGGATAAGAATTCCTCACAGGCACTGATCAATGCAGGATCTTCGGATGATTTGTAAAACGGATAATTGGTATTGGTTTCGTTGAATGCATGGTTATAGCGCAGAAAGAAAACCGGCCCAAAAGATCCATCAGTTTTTATTTCCCGTATCACGCGGCCGATTCCATTGCCATCATTGGGATCATCGCCTTTCACGAGACAGATACCATAATACCCGATTGCATACAACTTATTGGACTTACTGGTATAGAATCCAATCCGCTGGTGCATCACCGCAAAACTGTTACGGGCCGTATCTTTTTTCCCTTCTTTTACAAATCCATCCGGAATTTTATAAGGAGGGAAGATCACCACCGGTTCCGACCACTGATAACCATTTTTTGATGTTTGAAGCAGGGTTTGTCCGGGTGCCACATGTTCCCCCACCGGATTACTCAGGTATTCCAGGTAAAACTGATTATTCCAGTGAGCCAGCATGGGTGCATGGTTGTAGGTCCAGGAGCTGGTTTCGTTTTTATCTGCCCGATTCGCCCGCATGGTCTGGATATTGTGCACTCCCATGGCAGGAGATAATTGTCCGTGATGGTAATCTACATTTGACAGAGTCTTGCCAATATAACGAACGGTATCCTGTGCAGAGAGGGATACAGTAATCATGAATCCGGCTATGAGGAGCAGGCTACGCATTATCGCTTCATTTTTTTAATCAGTTGATTCACTATTTTTCTTTTTACCGGTAAGATAGTGCCATGTTTATGTCCGGCAGGCACCTGTACATTTTCGGTGATATTCTCAAATGATTTAAAATCCTTTGTCTGTACCGCTTCATAAATCTTTTTCTGATAGCTATCAAAATAAATCAACCACTGATCTTCTGTTTTCAAAACGGTAGGCCCTTCGGTAAAAGAGACCGAAAATGGTTTGGAGATATTAGTCCAGGGTCCCATCGGATCATTGGCAAAAGCCACTTTCAGGTTTCTTTCCGGCCGGGTATTATCCTTTAATACCATTACATAATCCTTATCTCCCTTTTTCAGAATCACCGCATCAATCACACTGAAGCCCGGATCCAGGAAAAGCTTTGTATCAGTGAATGTTACAAAATCACGGGTGGTGCTCAGGTACATTCGGTGGTTATTACTATCCGCCTCAATACCCCTTTCAAAACGACCGGGAATACAGCTGGCCCAGATAATCATGTATTGATCCCGGATATCGTCATAAAATAATTCCGGAGCCCACACATTCACCGTGGTTGGCTCATGTTTCATCACTGGTATAAACCATTGCTCGGACCAGTTGATCAGGTTTTTAGAAGAAGCGTAGCCAAATCCTTTATCTCCTCTCCAGCTGCTGGTCCAGACCAAATGAAAAATGCCATTCTTGTCCTGAATCATACTCGGGTCGCGCATCACTTTTTGCTCGCCGACTTTGGGTTGCAGCAGTACCGTATCCAGGTCATTCCATTTTTTTCCAT
Source organism: Chitinophagaceae bacterium (assembly GCA_035439185.1). Lineage (GTDB taxonomy): Bacteria > Bacteroidota > Bacteroidia > Chitinophagales > Chitinophagaceae > JJ008. Next base: position 3,988 of record DAORJS010000136.1, on the reverse strand, counting down.
CAAAGCTGTAGAGCATCCGCAATCCTTTATCAGCCGGTTCATGAAAGGAAGTGAACAGGTAGGCTTTCCCGGAACAGGAAGCCAGCAAAAAAAGAAGCGATATGCCAAACAGTTGTCGCATTTATTTTTCCAGTATCAGGACCCAATCATTGCCAGCTTTCATTTCTCCGGGTGGATCAAAAAAACTTGTTCCTGTTTTAAATCCCGGAACATTTTTTTTAAACCCAGTCCGGGGATCAAACCAACTGGCTTTACTGGCAGTAAAGCCAAGTTTATTATTTTCAATTTCAATATTCCGGCCGGTATAGGTATAAATAAAAGCATAGTTCTTTCCTTTGGTAGCCAATACCCGATCATATCTTTCTCCGTTTTGGCGGATCAGATCCTGAGCCGGGACTCTGTCAAAATAGGAATAGGAGTTGATTAATTTTTTCAGGTGCCGCATCTGCCCGGCTGCATCCGCCCTGATCCCTTTTTTCCAATCCTGCTGCGGGAAAAAAGAAATACCAGTATCACCTGGCATATAATATTGCATCACGGCATTATGTCCATAGGTAAACCCTGCGCCACCGGCTAATACACTCCAATAGGCATAACGCCGGATATCGGGTGCTCTCCAGTAACCGGTTAAAGTATCATGCAGGCCGTAAGGTATATCTTCATAACTGGGTTCTCCATCCAGTGTCGGTTTTACAGGATCCATGTCATAATCTTCTTCCACAAATTTCCAGTTATCTTCTCCGAAATGTCTTCTTTCTTTGGAAGATGTATCCTGCGCGTATGATTTATGTCCGCTCTGGAACATATTGAAATCCAGCCAGAGTGACTGATGAAACCAATCGGTACTGCTGGTACGTCCGCGGGGATGAAAGGTCATGAGATGGTTGGGATCATAATTTTTGATGGTGGATCCGATTTTCTCCCAGACTGCATATCCATCCTTCCCGTTGATATCACCGCCATTGAGCCAGATAATATTGCTTTTGTTCCGGTACCGTTTGGCCAGGAACTTGGCGTAGGCTTCTGCCTGTTGCTCATTGATCTTTCCTGATTTTACATTACTGCCCCAGGTGGGAACGAGTGCCATATAAATTCCGCGTTTGGCGGCTTCATCAATGATAAAGTCCACATGATCCCAGAAATCATATTGTTCGGCTTTCCGGAAATCAGCACCAGCTGTAGTCGCGGGGCGAGAGACATCAAAATCGTTTAATGCCCAGTCACCATACACATTTTTTGTATTATTGAAATCATGCAGAACCATCACCTGCACCACATTAAAACCCTGTTGTTTTCTGGTATCGAGGTAAAAAACCGCATCTTCCCTTGTGCATTTTACAAAGAGCAGCCAGCCTGTATCTCCGAGCCAAAAAAAAGGTTTTCCATTAGCAGTTGTAAAGAAACGATGGTTTTGGGAAACCTTTAAGGGTAAAGGCTGCCCATCGCTTTTGCAACAAAACAACAAAGCCAGAGATGCTATTGTATTTTTTAACCCCTTTCCAAACATAAGCTTGTCATACTTTTATTCACTCATACTCATTTTTATCATACCGACTGCTGACTTTCCGTTGCCGGATTGCCATCAGGCTTGTATCTCCAAACAGAAAAGAATAGGATCACCAGGAAACAAATCAGAGGCACCGCAAATCCTATTTTAATATTATCGTTTTGCCAGTCTACAATCTGACCCATTACCGGGGGCAGGATCGCTCCACCCACAATGGCCATCACCAGCAATGAACTGCCGGCCTTGGTTTCTTCTTTAAGATCCACAAGTCCCAGTGCAAAAATGGTTGGGAACATGATCGACATAAAAAACCCCACAATACTCATGGAATAAATCACGATTTGCCCATGACCTGTGATCGCAATCACGCTGAACAGGGCAGCCCCGATACTAAAGAGCATTAATAATCTGCTGGAAGAAAAATAACGGGTGAGGATGGTACCCAGGAATCTTCCGATCAGAAAAAGGCTACCATAGAGATAACCCAGTTTGTTTCCGGCTTCAACTTCATTCACGCCACCGTATTTCATCGCCATTCTTACAAAAACACTGGTCACGCAAACCTGTGCACCTACATAAAAGAACTGTGCCACCACGGCCCACTTCAGGTGTTTATGTTTCAGTACCTGCGCAAACTGTGAAAGCTTTACATTGGTGGATGTGTCTTTGGCTTCAGGCAAACGGAAGAGAAAGAACATCACAGCTACTGCAATAAAACCCAGGGCAATGCAGATATAAGTGGTATTCACTCTGGAGACTTCCATAGAGAGGTAAGCTGCTTTTTCCAGTTCTGTCATGGCTGCAATCTGCGCATCAGAATGTTGTATACCTGAAAATATAAATCTTGTCCCCAGCAAAGGGGCGATGAATACCGCCAGTCCGTTGACTGCTGCCCCCAGATTAAGTCTCGTACTGGCACTCTCCGGATTACCAAGTATGGCGGCATAGGGATTAGCCGCTGTTTCCAGAATTGTAATGCCGCATCCGACAATAAAGAGAGCAATCAGGAATATAAAATAGGTAGTGGTATTAGCGGCTGGTACAAACAGGAAGGCACCGAAACCTGCAATGATCAAACCGGTAATGATTCCTTTTTTATAACCCCATCTTTTCAGGATCATTCCTGCCGGGATGGCCATCAGAAAATAGGCAGTAAAGATAGCACTGTCGATCAGCATGCTTTCAGTATTGGATAGCTGAAAAGCTTTCTTCAGATGCGGAATCAGGATGCCATCCAGGTTATGTACCATTCCCCATAAAAAGAAAAGAAAGGCGACGAGTATAAATGGAACGAGGTATTTATTTCCGTTTCCTGTTGATCCTGCATTTGTAGCGTCCGTTGGAGCAGTTGGCTGCATTTGACTTGTTGGTTTTATTGAATGGTAAACAGTTTAGTGGTAGCATTATAGAGAATTGTACTGCGCTCATTTCCCAGTTTGTATTCATTCGCACTGGCCGTTTTCATTGGCTTCATGTCCGAAACAGTGGATAATAATTCCAGACTGAAATTGGCTGGTAAAACAGAAAGACTTCCACCAGCCATAAAAGCTGCAACTCCGAATTCAGGATAACTGTCGCCCGAATACATAATGGCTTTGCCGGGGAATTTATCCCTGTATTCTTTTACTGCCCGATAGACCTGTTCAAAGCTGGTCTTTTTGGGTTTCAGTAATCGTGCATGCTGACGGGGAGCCAGGCTTTGTCCGCCCTGTGGTGCATACAAGGTTCCATCTGCCTGGTAATGCCAGTAGCGGATATCAATCAGATCCACGACTGCTGCATACTGCGGATTGGCTAAAATAGAATCCTGCACATCCCTGGTTACACTTAAACCAATGATCGGATGTTTGCCGGTTTCTTTTTCCCACTCACGGATCACATCCAGCCAGAATTTTACAAAATGAAGGGGGCCGGTATATTCTTCACTGATTAATTGAATGACTCCGCTATTGTCTTTGAAATTTTCGAGACACTGACGGATATATTTTTTATGCAGGGCCTTTCTTACGGGGTTACTGATATCATAAAACTGATTCGCATAAAAAATTCTTTTATCACCTGCATAATTAACCGGCTCATTAAATCCGGTATTATTGATATTATTGGCAGAACGCCATGGGAAATCGGCATAGTGTGCTCCGGCTTCAATGATATTATGCTGAAAATAATTTTGGTGAACCAATACCAGTCCCTGTTGATCGGCCAGATCGGCAAATTGTTTTAGGCGGCTCCAGTAAAAAGGATTGAACTTATTCAGGTCATATTTACTCAGTCCGTCCCAGGCCGTATCCTTTCCGCTGCGGGCAAAGGGCAGTTCATAAAATGGGGGCCATACTTCTCCGTCCATTCTGCGGACTCGCTGATGATCATCTCTCCGGCGATCGTACCAGAGTCCGTAATTATGTTCCAGCGCGATGGTGTTAGTTGTTTTCATTTCCGCCACTACTTCCAGCAGGTCATCGGTGAGTCCCTTACCTGTAC
>DAORJS010000135.1:0-7101 GCA_035439185.1 Chitinophagaceae bacterium | reverse complement strand
CAGTACCTGATCAATAAAAAATTAAAACAGAAAACCCCGGTAATTGAGCAATATATCAGTGGTCCTTTTAATGAAAAGGACAGCAGCAAGTGGATTACAAAGATTCTGTACCTTGTAGACTGATCATATCAAAATAATTTTTTATGATGAAGATGAATGCTGGAGCCTGGATCGGCCTCGTGGCCGGGGTGGTAGGCTTATTGGTGGGGGTGGGAGTTGTAATGATGACGGCTGGGACTACGGGTACCTATATCAGCATAGGTATGCTGGCATTATTCGGCGGGATGTTCTATCTTTTTTACCGCATCTTTTTCAAGCCCATGATAAATGCGAACCGGCTGCAAAAAACCGGTTTGCCAGGCAAGGCCAGAATACTCGAAGTAAGAGATACAGGTGTAACCATCAATAATAATCCACAGGTAAAACTGATACTCGAAGTAAAAAACAGTCTGGGACAAACTTACCAGACCCAATGCAGGGTAATGGTATCCCGTTTAAATCCCTGGGCTTACCAGCCGGGCATGGAATTACCGGTAAAAATTGATCCGAAGAATGAACAGAATGTGGTGCTTGATTTTACTGGTAATACCACCAACAGTGCGCAAGGCATCAGTAATTCTTTTAATGCCGGCAATACCGATGCTTTGAAAGCTGCACTTGAAAAAATGCAGGAAGAAAACAATGCCGTTCTCGCCAGCGGCCGCTCTGCCCGTGCCATTGTAAAAAAATATACCTGGCTGGGTGCTTATGTCAATGGCAACAATCCCTGGGTGGAACTGGAACTGGAAGTTTTACCGGATAATAGTCCTTCATTCTCTGCCAAAACAAAGGGAGTGATAGCAGAAGCTTCAGCACCAAAATTTCAACCGGGACAGGAAATACAGGTGAAATATGATTTGTATGACAATAGCAAGGTGGTGATTGAACATTCTTAATGCTGACGAGCCCGCCAAATACGTCCCACAATCCTTAAAGAATTAAAAAGTTGACATATCGTCGGGTAGACATTTCCCCTTGAAGTCTCCTGCTTATCTCAGTTCCTTTGTTTAAACAAACTTTACAGCAGGGACTCCCGGGATATTTCAGCAAAGGGCTTATATAGCCGACGAGTCCGCCACATAAGCATAACTAAACTGGTAAGGTCTAACAAGGCGAAACATCGTCGGGGAAGCAGTCAAGGGACTCTGTGGTCATTTAGGCGAGACATCGTCAGGAGCTTTTTAAGGCTTTCAACCTCCCCTCTGGCTGGAAATTTTTCAGTACGTTTGCCCCAAAGCGGATGGGTATGAAGCTCTCTTATTTGTCGGAAACATTGATCGGGTCAGAAATCGTTAAACTGGGTGGAGAAATCAGGGAAAAAATCCGCCAGGGAGAACGTATCTATAATTTTACCGTAGGTGACTTCGATCCCGCGATCTTCCCCATTCCCAAAGAACTGGAAGATGCCATTGTAGAAGCCTACCGCAAGCATTTTACCAATTACCCCGCTGCAGAAGGCAATCTAGACCTGAGGGAAGCGATTCGCTCCTTTATAAAAGACAGCGAAGGACTTGACTACAATAACCAGGAAATCCTCGTAGCTTCCGGCGGACGACCGCTGATCTATGCTCTCTATCGTGCGATCTGTGATAAAGGAGATAAAATAATCTACGCTGTTCCCAGCTGGAACAATAACCACTATACCCATTTTGTAGGCGGTGAACATATCGTGATCCAGGCCGGTGCAGCAAATAATTTTATGCCCACCGCTGATGATCTTCGGCCGCATATCAAAGAAGCCACGCTGATCTCTCTATGTTCTCCGCAAAATCCAACCGGTACAACTTTCAGCAAGTCCGGTTTGGAAGCTATCTGTGATCTGGTACTGGAAGAAAATCAACGAAGAGCAGATACAGATAAAAAATTGTATGTGATGTATGACCAGATGTACTGGCATCTCACTTACGGAAATATTCAGCACCATGATCCGGTAACCCTCCGACCCGCCATGCGCAATTACACAGTATATATTGATGCAATCAGTAAAGTGTTTGCTGCTACCGGTGTGAGAGTGGGCTGGAGCATGGGCCCTGCCACCATCATCAGTAAGATGAAGGCCATCCTCACGCATATCGGCGCCTGGGCTCCTATGGCAGAACAAAAAGCCGTGGCTTATTACCTGCAAAACCGGAGTGCCATTCAGCAATACCTGTCTCATTTCAAATCGGAAATAGAAGAAAGATTGCGCCGGATCTATGATGGATTGATGCAATTAAAAAAAGAGGGGCTGCCTGTTGACGCCATCGCACCGGAAGCTGCCATCTATCTCACCATTAAAATTGACGGAGTCGGTAAAACAGACAGGCAGGGGAAAAAACTGGAAACACAGGCCGATGTGACTGCTTATATTTTAAATACAGCCGGACTGGCCGTTGTTCCTTTTTATGCATTCGGTGCAGAAAAAACCTCGCCCTGGTACCGGCTCAGCGTAGGCACCTGTAAGAAAGAAGAAATTGAGGAAATGACCGGCAAACTGAGAGAGGCCCTGCAGCAATTATCCTGATCAGTGAAACAGCATGGTTGCCGGCACGGCTTTTTTACCTGCCAACTTTGATTCCAGCTGAAGATGTAATTCATCTCCCCCCGATTTTTCAAAGTATTCTATCCGGATACGATGATATCCTGCTGCAAGTGCCTTTGTTCCCTTTACTTCTTCCAGACCATGCAATCCGTTATTATCCACCAGCTTTTCTCCATCCACATAGAGCATACTGCCATCGTCGGAGGATAAATAAAAATGATAGAGATCGGTAGTTGGAATTTTGACATATCCTTCCAGTACAACTCCATATAGTTCTTTGTCAGCATACACACCGGTGCTTACTGTTTTCAATATGCCTGTTTCAACCGGTGTCAGGGAACTGAATACCGGAATACTATCCCAATCACCTGTAAAGTATTGTGCTTTTAAACCCGGTGTTGCAGTGGTCAGCGCTTGTGCATCCACAGGTTTTACTTTTTTGAATACCTGAGCAACCACCCCACTTACCAATTGCCCTTTGTAAAAGCTCGCTGCTTTGACCGTAGTGGATTGCGTGATGTTCAGTTTGCCTGTATATACAGGAGAGCTGGCAACCGGATCAGTTCCATCCGTTGTAAAACGGATCTCCGTTCTGTTCTCTCCTGCAGGAACGGATATCACGGCGTCAGTTGCCTGAATAAAATCAGCGGAATAGGTGCTGATCACCGGTGCCTTGTAGACCAATGGCTTTTCCCAGTACTCCAGAACGATCACGGCATCATTCTCATCCGGTGTATGACCGTTTAACTGAATCATCAGTGAATTACTGTTAGCAATAAAAGATATTTTTTCTTTATCCCAAAGCTGATACACATACTGTGGTTTATTCCCGATTCCTTCCAGATGTAATACTCCGTCTTTGGGCCAGTCAAATACATGCAGGTACAGGTAGGTTTTATTCCCTTCTGTTTTTTGAGTCACCCGGCCCCAGCTGGTATGTTCAAATGGACTTGCACTGGTACCATAGATGGATTCTCCATTTACTTTCATCCAGTCGCCAATGGCTTTGAGCCGGTCAATACTCTCCTGCGGGAAACTGCCATCAGCTTTGGGACCGATATTCAATAAAAAATTTCCTCCCTTGGAAGCTATATCAACCAATTTCTGAATCAGGTCTTTTACAGATTTGAAGTTTTTGTCTGCTTTGTTATAACCCCAGTTATTATTCATGGTCATACAACTCTCCCAGTCCACCCCGGGCAGTCCCGTTTCCGGTATTTCCTGTTCCGGAGTACCAAAATCACCGGCATAACCACCGGCAGTTGTCATTCCGGCCATGCCGCCCCGGCCTTTATCTACCCGGTTATTGATGATTACATCGGGTTTTAATCCGCGCAGGTAATTATAGAGATCCACCCCGTCCTCATGTTTCCAGAATCCTTCCCATTCCCCATCGAACCAGAACACTCCAATATCACCATAATTTGTCACCAGTTCTTTTAACTGTTTCTTCATATAGGTGATATACCTTTTTCTATCCGTTCCGGCAACCGGCCGGTCTTTTTCCCAGTTTCTTCTTTCATTATAATCAGGATGGTGCCAGTCCATGATAGAATGATAAAAACAAAGTCTGATTCCGCCAATTTCACGACAGGCAGTTGCCAGTTCTTTCAGGATATCCCTTTTAAAGGGCGTACTCATCACATCAAAATCTGTTTCCTTTGAATCCCACAAACAAAATCCATCGTGGTGTTTACTGGTGATGGTGATATATTTCATCCCTGCATCCTTTGCCATTTGCACCCAGGCTTTGGCATTAAACTGATCAGGGTTGAATTGTGACACAAACTGATCATATTCTTTCAGGGGTATCTGTGCAGTGGTCCGGATCCATTCTGCATGATTGGTTTTATCTTTCCATTCACCGGCAGGTATGGCATACAAACCCCAGTGAATAAACATGCCGAAACGGGCTTCCCGCCACCATTCCATGCGTTTATCTTTTTCGGATTTTGATTCCTGCAGGTAATTTTTCTGCGCGGATAATTGAAGTGTAAGACTGATAAACAGGCAAATGGCAAAAAAGCAACGGGTCATAATACCGGTATTGGTGTGGACAGCTAAGTTCGGGAGAAAATCGGAGGTTTTGCTGCGTTTAAAATACAATTAACCGCAGAGGCACGGGGTGTGCAGAGTTTACGCAGAGACATAACCACGATGGCGCAATGACGCAAAGAGGCTCTTATTTCGAACGAAGTGAGGAAGTCTGTATTATCAAGTGAACCCTTTGTATTCTTTGCGTGTATTTCCTTTGTGCTCTTTGTGATAAAATCTTTAGCCTGAAGGGCTTCCCAAAAAAATAAATGAAACACATTTCCTTGCGTTTCTTTGCGCTCTCTGCGTCTCAGCGGTAAAATCATAGCCCGCAGGGCTTCCAATATCTAATTCTTGTTAATCAAAAACCTGAAAGGCCTTAAAAAATAAAACCTTGTTTCTTTGAGAATTTTTTTGGGACGTCTGCTGATCCGGTTACGGTCAACCAGTTCATGAACAATACAGAAATTTTCGGGGGTTTCAACTTGTTGCAAGATGGTATGCAGGCGATTCAGTTCTTCAGCCGTAACAGCTGCTTTTTCTTGTAAAACGAGTATGTCGCGGTTGGAATTGATCATGCATTACCTCATTAGCTACCATCCTCCATTAGCCTTGGAGCCGGGGCAGCCACAATATTTGCTTTTACCACCGCCTCCGGAATAATAATTCTTATTGCAGGCAGTAAAAAAGACTGCCATTACAACTAACAGCAGGAGGGTAATTTTGTTGACTGGTTTCATATACCTTTTGACTCCGTTTAGCGGAAGTTCTAAATTAAAACTATTTTACAAACAAAATAGTATCCTGTTGAGCCAAAAGGGCTCAAAAATTAACATGAATCAGCTTTTCCCGGTAAAAAATGCAGGAAAACCCCTTGTTTTGGTGGCTCCCCTCGACTGGGGACTGGGTCATGCCACCCGCTGTATCCCCCTGATCCGGGAATTGATCAGACAGGGTGCGGCACCCTTCCTGGCCGGAGAAGCTGCCCAGGAGATCTTACTGAAAAACGAATTTCCCGACCTGCCCTTCCTGCCACTCCCCGGCTACCGGATCCGCTATCCTAAAAAAGGAGGCAGCCTGACCTGGAAAATGCTCAGGCAGGTACCGGCCATCATGAGTTCGATACGTAAAGAAAATGCATGGCTCCGGCAACAAATGGACAATTATCATTTTGATGCGGTGATCAGTGATAACCGGTACGGTCTGCATCACCCGGATACCCATTCTGTTTTTATCACCCATCAATTACAAATAAAAGGACCAGCTGCCTGGATAGAAAAATGGCTCCGGAAAAAAAACTACCGCTATATTAATCGCTTCAGCCAATGCTGGATACCTGATAGCATTGACGATAATAACCTGGCTGGTCAACTCTCTCATCCGGATGAACTGCCTGTTATACCCGTAAAGTATATCGGACCCTTATCCCGCTTTGAAAAAAAAGCAGCACCATCTATCAAAGATCATTTGCTGATCCTTTTATCCGGACCCGAACCACAACGTAGTTTGCTGGAAGAAATCATCATCAATGAAATCAGTCATTATTCCGGAACCGCCACGGTATTAAGGGGATTACCCGGACATCCGTCTATGATTCCCTCAACAGGAATGATCCGGTTCTTTAATCATCTTTCTTCGGAAGAGTTACTGACTGAAATACAAAAGGCAGAATATATCATCAGCCGAAGTGGCTACAGCACTGTGATGGATATGGCAATAATGGGAAAGAAATGTATCCTGATTCCAACTCCCGGACAAACAGAACAGGAATACCTGGGTCAATACCTGCAGGAAAAAAACAGGGCCCTCTGCTTTAAGCAGGAAAGTTTTGAACTGACTGCCGCCCTGAAAGCAGCTTCTTCATTTCATTTTCAGGAATGGCCCACTGCTCAGCCAGCATTATTAACTAAAGCCGTCAGGGAATTATTGAATCAGATAGCCAGCCCTGATTTAGGGTAATCAAAAAACCAGAAATCCTTTTCTGCTTCTTTAAAACCTGACCATTCTTTGCAATTTGCCTTTACTGCAAACACCCCGCAGGTTGGAATATTATCTATACGGGTATTCGTTAACTGATTGGCAAAATCAGTGATCCCTTCATTATGAGAGAAAAGGGCAATGGAATCAGCCTTTGTATCGAGGCCGCTTATTACTTTCATAAATATTGCCGGAGAGGCAAGATAGAGTTCAGGCAGGTAAACAATGTCCTGCTTATTGATACCATATTCTTCGGCAAAACAGCGGGCGGTTTTGGCGGCTCTTTTTGCCGGACTGGAAACGATCAGTTCAATTTTCACTCCTTTTTCCAGTAACCGCTTTGCCATGGCCGGGGCATCTTTCTTTCCTCGTTCATTCAATGGGCGGTCTATATCATCCAGACCGGGATTACCCCAATCACTTTTGGCATGTCTGACCAGTATCAGCTGTTTCATTGGAATTAATTTAATTTAACTAGAAACGGTCTCAAAAGTCGTTGATTCAGGTGATGTCATGCCGGGCCCGACCTG
>DAORJS010000134.1:0-7142 GCA_035439185.1 Chitinophagaceae bacterium | reverse complement strand
TCTATCGTGGTTACCCGCTCCTGCAACTACCTTTTCAATTGCTGAATGTATTGCTGGAGATTGACGAACAACTCAGTTCCTGGCGCTACCGGCATATGAATATGGTGCACCGGATGATCGGCACAAGGATCGGTACCGGTGGCAGTACAGGAAAGGACTACCTGAAAGCTGCGGCCGACAAACATTATATTTTTAAGGAAATTGCCCAACTGAACAGTTTCCTCGCTGAAAGAAGAAAACTCCCCCAGCTCTCTCCCGCCCTTGAAAAAATGCTGGGATTTGTGGCTGTTTAAAAGAACCGGTCATTGGCAGAAAATTTCCTCGGTGGCGTCTGGAAAAACTGATCCAGCACCCTGTTGAAATCATCTTTATACACCAGCGGGGTACTATGTCCTGAATTCGGCAATATCCAAAGATTCGCACCGGGAATATTTTTCCAGATCAATAAAGTATGTTCAGGTTTGATCACATCATTATCTCCGCCAATCACCAGGGTGGGCGCCTTGATCTGTTGCAACTCGGCCGGACTGATATGCGGCTGTTCAATCAGCAGCCGGAGCAATTTTAACTGCATGGAATCCTGGTAGGATTTATTCTTTTTATTTTTTAACATGAAATATCCCGGCTTGACCATATTCCAGATTTCCTTGGGGACTGCCGTTGTATCTGGAACCAGATTGGCTCCGGTAATTGCCATTTTCTTTACTTTCTCCGGATGCCTTAATGCCAGCAGTATACTGTTGATGCCACCATCACTCCAGCCTACCACATAGGCAGATTTGATTTGCATGGCTTCCAGCAGCGCTGCATAGTCATCCGCCATCATTTCATAAGTCAACGAATCCTGCCGGTCCTCCGTACGGCCCTGAGAACGGCTGTCGGCCACTATCACTTTATATTTTTTACTGAAATAAGGAATCTGGTACAGAAAATTATTGATAGAACCGCTGTTGCCGTGAATAAAGAGCAGGGGCTCCCCTTCACCATATACTTCCACATACATTTTCATGCCACGGATATTATAGTAAGATCCGTTTTTTTGATTGTTCCCATAGGGAAAATTCACCGTATCGGACATGTCTTTTTCCAATTGCTGCTGGATTTTTTCAATATCCTGGGAGGTAGCACCAAAATAAAAGAGACAGGAAAGCAGGAGGGAGTATAGTTTTCTCATCAGCGTTGATTTGTAAACAATGTAATCAATAAAAAAACAACCGGCAATGGGGCCGGTTGCTTTTAACAGGATTTAAATATTTGATCAGAAGGTGTAACGGATACCCAATCCACCCCAGCTACTCACAAAGCCACGGTTATCACCAAATTCAAAAGAGGGTTGCCAGTCGAGCGAAATATTTATCGGGGCTCCCCGGAATTTGTAATCAAGACCAATCACCCCATCCACACCAATAAAAGCCCCATCGCCATATTTGGTATTATAGAATCCGATATGGGCACCGGGTCCGATATACCATTGCAAACCGGTAGCTCCGTTAATAGGTCCGTGAATTTCATAGAGCCCTGTGATCCTGGTTCCCCGGTTCCAGAAATAACCAATCAGTTCCAGTGCCGCTTTGTCCTGAATAAAGTGTTTAAAGCTGATGCCGCCGCCGTCCCATACTTTCACACCCAGGGCTGTCCTGTAGGAAGAGCCAGCACTGCTTTTGCTTTGACTATAACTAATACCTGCCAACAATAAACAAAGGCTTGCTACAATAACTTTTTTCATAAAGAAGTTTTAGTGAAATATTCATTCAATAAAACCTCCTTGTGCCATTACTGTGCCAGAATGCAGGTAAATAAGGAAGAATCCTGATCAGGTTTTTGGGTCCCTGACATACAGGAAAATATAGATACAAATAACAATGGCTATGAGGGAAGAAATGAGAAAACTGGCGCTGCTGCCCCAGCCGGTCCAGATGGCCCCCGCAATCAGGCTGGCAAAAAAGGCACTGATACTTTCACAGCTGGAATAGAAGCCGATGGCAGTAGCCGTATTTTCCTTTCCGGATAAATTGGTGATCCAGGCCTTGATAACCCCTTCTGTTGCGGCGGCATATACACCGTAAACCGCAAAAAGCACAAAAATCAGGGTAATGGAGGGGCTGGCTGCAAAGCCACCATATACGATTGCGAAGAGGAAAAAACCAAGCATGACTGTTTTTCTGAAACCCAGTTTATCGGCCATTGACCCCATCGGATAGGCCGCCAATGCATACACCAGATTGTAAAAAATATAGGCAGCAATGGTGATACTATCGGCATTAAAAACAGTACCGGCAATTGTTACACGGTCAGAACCGATACTGGATTTGGTCAGCAGGAGCAGAAAAACATCCGAACTGTTGAAAAGGGCAAAAACCAATAAGGCCGGAACCAGTTTCCGGTATTCAGGGCCGGCAATTTTCCAGTAACCGAAAAAAGAGAAAAAATTCCCCCTGCCCAGGGTGGACACAGGTTTTCTTTTTTCCTTAAGCAAAAAGATCAGCAGCACAGAAAGTATTCCCGGTATAAAAGCGAGATAAAACAGAGTGGTATAGGAACCCGGGTAAAAGAAAAGGAAAATCAGGGCCAGAACCGGCCCAACTGCGGCTCCAATCGTATCCATACCCCGGTGAAAACCAAAAACCCGGGCCTTGGTGGCCGGGGTGGCTTCCGCAGATAAGAGGGCATCTCTGGCCCCGGATCTTATCCCCTTCCCTAAGCGGTCAGTCGTTCTGACCAGAAAAACCCAGATTGGACTGGTGAAAACCGCCATCAGGGGCTTGGAAAGGGCCCCCAGCAGGTAACCGAGTTTCACAAATGGTAAACGCAAGCCCTTTTCATCACTCAGTTTGCCAAAATATCCTTTACTGAGTCCAGCAGTTAAACTCACCACTCCTTCCAGCAAGCCAATCAGCAATACGCTAAAGCCGATTTCCTGCAGGTAAACCGGTATCACCGGATACAGCATTTCACTGGCAATATCAGCCAGCAGGCTGACCAATGAAAGAATGATCACAGTGCGGCTGATGATACGCATGGGATGAAGATAATTGAAATTGGAGAATGAATTCATTGGGGGCGCCACACAAAAAAGACATTGGCATGACAGCGCAGTTTTACCAAACAGGATTAACAAAAAAAACGGCTTACTTGGGAGTTTCCCTTTGATAATTCAGATTATTTCCTCCACCTTTGCCCTCTATAATCCAAGAAAAATTTAATGGGACTTTTTAACTGGTTTACACAGGAAATAGCAATTGATTTGGGTACTGCCAATACCCTCATTATACATAACGATGAAGTAGTGGTGAACGAGCCAAGTATTGTGGCGCTGAACCGTAATAATCCAAAGGAAGTACTGGCCGTTGGTAAGAAGGCGTTAATGATGCATGAGAAAACGCATGAAAGCATCCGTACCGTCAGGCCATTGAAAGACGGAGTAATTGCGGATTTCAATGCCGCTGAGTTAATGATCCGTGAACTGATCAAACTCGTTTATCCCAAGAAACCCCTCTTCCCTCCGAGCTGGAGAATGATGATTTGTATTCCCTCTTCGATTACTGAGGTAGAAAAAAGAGCAGTTCGTGACAGTGCCGAGCAGGCTGGTGCCAAAGAAGTGTACCTGATTCATGAGCCCATGGCTGCGGCATTGGGTATTGGAATAGATGTGGAAGAACCCGTTGGGAATATGATCATTGATATCGGAGGGGGTACCACGGGTATCACGGTTATTGCACTCGCCGGTATTGTATGTGATCAGTCCATTCGTATTGCAGGTGATGAATTCACTGCCGATATCATGGAAGCACTTCGCCGCTATCATAGTTTATTGATTGGTGAAAGGACAGCTGAACAAATCAAGATTCAGGTTGGTGCCGCCATGAAAGAAATTGATAATCCACCGGATGATTTTCCGGTGAATGGACGTGACCTCGTGACCGGTATCCCCAAACAGATCATGGTCAGCTATCAGGAAATTGCCGAGGCATTGGATAAAAGCATCTTCAAAATTGAAGAAGCCATCCTCAAGGCCCTGGAGCAAACGCCACCGGAACTGGCCGCCGATATTTATCGCCGGGGTCTCTATATCACCGGAGGTGGTGCCCTTTTACGCGGACTGGACAAACGACTCAGCAATAAAATCAAATTGCCGGTTCATGTAGCAGATGATCCGCTGAAGAGTGTGGTAAGAGGCACGGGAATTGCTTTGAAGAATTACGACAGGTATCCATTTGTAATGCGTTAAACCGGTTCAAACTCCCTTCGGGCAAGGGTTTGAGACAATCCGGTTTATCAATCCTCAGCAATTTGAAAATTCAGATTATCAGGATCCTTATAAAATTCACCTTCAGGGGTTATCGGTATGCGTAATGTTTTTCTATTCCTCGGCAGGTACCGGACCTTTTTTACATTCCTCCTTTTACAGGTGGTGGCACTCTGGTTTTTAGTCAGCTACAACCGTTTTCACCGCGCCAAATTCCTCGGCATTGCCAATGAAGTCACCGGAAGAGTGAATACGCAATACAACAAGGTGGAGGATTATTTTACCCTGAAAGAAGAAAACAGAAGGATTCACCGCTATAATGACTCCCTGCTGAACCTGCTGAAAAATAATTTTGCCAAACACGATACGACAGGACAGTTCCTGCAGGACTCAGTTCCCTACGATACCCTCGGCCATTACCGCCGTTATTATTCAAGGCCTGCTACCGTGGTGTATAATACAGTCAATTCACAAAAAAACTTCATACAGGTCAACCGGGGTAGCAGTCAGGGCATAAAGGATAATATGGCCGTAATCAGCTCCGATGGTGCCGTAGTGGGAGTGGTGGTGAATACCAGTCCCAATTTTGCACAGGTCATGAGCCTGCTGCATGTCCAGAATTCCGTCAGCGCCTCCCTCAAAAAAAGCGGTGATTTCGGAACGGCAGAATGGGATGGAAAGGATCCCCGCTTCCTCGTACTGAAGAAAATTCCAAAAACGGTGGAAGTGAAAAAAGGCGATTCCGTACTCAGCAGCCCGGTATCATTTAACTATCCTCCGGGATACCTGATCGGAACCGTGGCCGAAGTAAAACTGGATAATACCACCGGGATGTACCAGCTCCGGATCAGGACGGCGGCCAATTTTACCAACCTGCAGCAGGTGCATATTCTGGAGAACCTGGATTATGCGGAACAAACCACATTGAACCAGGATACAAAGAAGAAAATCGAAACCGCTCCCAAAAACCCAAAGTGAACGACTTTTTAAAAAATACGATCCGTTTTGTCCTGTTCATTTTTGTACAGGTCTATGTGCTGGACAAGATCCCGCACCTGCATAAGTTTATTACTCCTTATATATATTACCTCTTTATTCTCTGGCTTCCTTTCTCAATTTCAAGGCAATGGTTACTGATAACCGGCTTCTTCACCGGATTAACCCTTGATTATTTTTCCATGACACCCGGCTTACATGCGGCAGCCTGTACCCTGGTGGCCTATGTGCGTCCTTTTATTATCAATATCCTGACGCCCCGCGACAGCTCCGAGTTCAACTACAAAGAACCTTCTCCGCTGGCCATGCAATGGACACCCTATGCTGTCTATGTTTTTATCCTGACCCTCCTGCACCATGGCTACCTGGTATTGCTGGAATGGTTAAGCTTTGGCAGCTTCCTGGATTTCCTGATCAAAGTTGTGGCTACTACCGGTATCAGTCTGCTCCTCATTTTCACTGTAGAATTGCTCTTTCCAAGAAAGCTCCGGTTCAGGACAAATACGGCCTGATCGAAATTTCTCCATCGCAATTTTTCGTTTTCTCATTTTATTTTATAAATAGATTTGGAAACCCGCATTTCGAATTCGTACATTGCAATTGCATTGTCTTTTTCATTCCCCAGCAAACATTTCAACTTTTTTTAGCGGTCTATGCCTGTGTTCAACCAATCGAGGAGCCGTATTATACGACTGATCTTCCTGCTCGTATTCCTGGTTATTGCCGGGCAGTTATTTTACCTGCAGGTGGTCTCTGGAAAATTCAGACAGATGGCCGATGATAATGCCATTCTCAAAAAAACCATTTATCCTCCCCGGGGAATTGTATTCGACCGCTACCGCAAAGCTATCGTCAACAATACACTGACCCATGACCTGATGGTAACTCCGGCCCAATTGAAAGGGATCGATACATTTTTTCTTTGCCGTTTGCTGGAGATCGACACCGCTGAATTCCGAACCAGAGTGATTACCGGGATCATTAAAAATTCATCTCAAAAGCCATCCATCTTCGAAGCCTCCCTTTCTCCACAGAAATATGCTCGGATTCAGGAAAACCTCTGGCGTTTTCAAAAAGCATTTTATGTACAGGAGCGACCCATCCGCTCCTATCCCTTTGATGCCGGAGCCAATATTTTCGGTTACCTGGGAGAAGTGGATTCTAATTATCTGAAAAAACATGATGATGAAGGCTATGCAAGTGGTGATTACGCCGGGATGACCGGGTTGGAATTCAATTATGAAAAAGCCCTGATGGGTGAACGTGGGGTACAATACCTGATCAAGGATAATTTCAGCCGGATCCAGGGAGCTTATGAAGGCGGTGCCATGGATAAGGAAGCTGTGGCCGGCAGTAATCTTTATACTAGTCTGGATATTGAACTCCAGGAGCTCGGAGAAAAACTGCTGACCAATAAAGTAGGCTCTATTGTAGCAATTGATCCCAAAACAGGAGGCATCATTGCGATGGTAAGCAGTCCGACTTATAACCCCGGCTTCCTTACCGGTCCTGAAAGAAGAAGACATTTCAACGAACTCTATCGGGATGCACGTCTACCCCTGCTGAACAGAGCCGTAAGTGCAAGCTATGCACCTGGTTCTACTTTTAAAACCTTACAGGCCCTGGTCGGTTTGGCAGAAGGGGTCATCAACACCCGAACCACATTTAGTTGCGGCGGCGCATTTTATGGTTGTGGTAGCGGTAAACCCATGGGTTGTCTGGATCCGGGTACCTATTATCTCTCCACTGGTATCACGCATTCCTGCAATACCTATTTTGCCAATGTGATGCAAAGGGTGATCAACAATCCCAAGTATCCCTCGATCGACAGCAGCCTGCGATCCTGGAATAATTATATGTCGGCATTCGGACTTGGACATAAACTGGGTGTGGATGTGCC